>USEF01000085.1 GCA_900553475.1 uncultured Collinsella sp.
GGGGGAGGCCTCGCGGCCTCCTCCTTTTTGCGTTTACGGGCTTTTGTCTCACATAGTAGCTGTGTTTTATAACCCTCGTTTGTCGCATCTTCTGTGAACGGGCTACAATAACTTAGTCTGTGCGATATGGAGGTGAACATGGCTGAAGCTGGTATCGGCGTTGATATCGTCGAGATTTCCCGCATGAAATCAATTCTTGAAAAGACGCCGTCGTTTGCTCGGCGTGTGTTTACCGAAGAAGAGCGTGCGTATTGCGATGCATCATCGCGTCCCGCTGCTCACTATGCGAGCCGCTTTGCTTCGCGCGAGGCGGTACTTAAAGCTCTCGGCACGGGTTTTAGTCAAGGCGTGGGTCGCAAGGATGTTTCGGTTACGCGTGATAAACTCGGCAAACCGAAGGCGCTGCTTTCGGGCCGTGCTCTCGAGATCGCTCAAGAACTGGGTGTTGTTGAGGTCGCTCTTTCCATTACGCTTACAGGAGACTTGGCCGTTGCGAATGCCATCGCGATTACCGAAGATGCTCGGCCTAAGCCAAAAGAGGAAAAGGTGAGCACCAAGAAACGCGTAGCGCAGACATTTAAAGAGGCTCGCTCTGTTTTAGATGAGCTTGAGCAGCTGCAGAATTCAGCATTGACGGAGCACCTGGGCGATGCTTCGCAAGATACGCTAGGAGCATAGATGAAACCGGTTTTGAGTACCGAAGAAGTCGTTCGTCTCGAGGATATCATCGAACGCGAAGGGACTTCGAAGGCCGAGCTTATGGAGCTAGCGGGTGAGTTTGCCGCCAACGAGGTCTTGAAGCTCAATCCCGATCGGGTTCTCGTTCTGGTCGGTTTTGGTAATAATGGCGGCGACGGTTGGGTTGCCGCCGATATCCTGAGCCATAAGGGTGTGGACGTGGATATCGTTTCTCCGGTTGAGCCGGATGAGATTCCTGCTGCTCTGGCACGTCATGTTGCTCGTCGTACTGCCGGCCGCGATGTGCACGTTTGCGTCGGCCCCTCGCGTGACGAACTCGAGGTTTTGATCGATAAGGCCGATGTTGTTGTCGATGCCATTTTTGGTACCGGTTTCCACGGAAATCTGCGTGCGCCGTTCTCCATCTGGATTCCTACGGTCAATGAATGCGCCGATTGTGTCGTATCCATTGATGTTCCCTCGGGCCTGAATGCCGAGACGGGCGTTGTTGATGACGACTGCATTCGTGCCGAGCATACGGTGACGATGATTGCGCCCAAGATTGGTCTGTATAGCGCTGATGGTCCTGAGTATGCTGGCGATTTGATCTGCGGCAATCTTTACGACCGTCTTGACGAGGTCATCGATGATGTCGACCACGCCGCCGAGATTGTCGAGCCCGGTGACTTAGTTGATTACTTTGCCCCACTACCTACGAATATCGATAAGTATTCCCGTGGCTCTGTGCTTATTGTCGCCGGATCTGCGCAATATCCTGGTGCTGCCATTATGGCGGCCAAGTCTGCAGCTCGCGCGGGTGCTGGTTACGTGGCAGTCGCGGCTCCTGACGCCTGCGCCAATCTTATTCGCATGGCACTTCCTTCGATTCCCGTCTTTGCTATTCCGTCTGATTCCCGCGGCTCCTTTGGCGCCGCTGCGCGCATGACGGTGTGCGAGATTGCAAAGAAGTACAGCTGTGTACTGTGCGGTCCCGGTATGACGACATCTGCCGGCGCTATGCAGGTGGTTTCGGGCTTGCTCGAGCTTGATGTGCCGCTTATTTTGGACGCCGATGCACTCAACTGCCTTGCTAAGATTGCCATTGACGGTATTGATAGTAATCCCGAGATGTATCGTCGCGAGCAGCCGTTGGTTATGACGCCGCACTATCGTGAGCTTTCGCGTCTGGTTGCCGGTGACGAGGTGAACGACCTTGGTACCGCGATTGCGGCCGCGCAGAAGGTTGTCTGGGCTGCAGGCTCCGACAATCTGGTGGTCATTGCCAAGGGGCCGACGACGGCTATCTGTGGCGTTGAGCGTGTGTTGCTGCCGCTCTCGGGTCCGGCTTCTCTAGCAACTGCCGGTTCGGGTGATGTTCTCGCGGGTATTTTGGCCGGCACGCTTGCCACCATGCGCGACGAGATGGATCGTTGGGAGTTGCTGTATTCGTACGCCGTCGCACTTCACAGCTACGCCGGTTTTGCCGCGGCGACGGAGTATGGTGAGAAGAGCGTTATCGCGACCGATCTTATCGACTTGATCGGTCCTGCCATGGAGCTGGCGGCAAAGGATGCGCTCGAAGATCTGGGAATCATGGACGAAGGGTCGGATGACTAATCATGAATAAAGCCGATTTGACGCGCTGGTCCTGGGTCGAGATCGACCGTGGGGCGCTCCGTCGTAACACGAGGGCCTACAAGAACTTGCTGAATCCACGTCAGCGCCTGTGCTGCGTGGTCAAGGCCGATGCTTATGGCCATGGAGCTGTTGAGTGCGCCAAGATCATGTATTCGGCCGGTGCCGACATGTTTGCCGTGGCGACGGTTAACGAGGGCGTTGAGCTCCGACAGGGCGGGATTACGAAACCCATCCTCATCCTAAGCGAGCCGCCTATCGAGGCCATTCCGACGTTGCTCGAGTTTGATATCATGCCCTCGGTCTATACGTCTGACTTTGCTCTTGCGTATGGCGAATGTGCCGTCGCGGCGGGCAAAGTGGGCAAGTATCATCTCGCCATCGAGACGGGCATGAATCGTATCGGCGTTCACTACACGCAGGTGCTCGACTTTGTCCGCGGTATAAATTTCCATCGCGGTATTCAGTGCGACGGCGTATTTACGCACTTCGCCACGGCCGATGAACCTTCGGGCTGGGACTACAAACTGCAGTGTCAGCGCTTTACCGAGGCCGTTCAGGCCATTAAGGATGCGGGCTTTGAGTGCGGTATCGTGCACTGCGCCAACACGCCGTCCTCGATGCTCGACCCTTCGATGCATTTTGATATGATTCGCGCCGGCGTTGGCTTGTATGGAATGCAGCCGTGCGAGCTGAGTGGCCGCGTGATGCAGCTTGATCCCGTTATGAGCGTCCATGCGCGTGTGACGCGCGTGGCACACCCTGCGATGGGTGAGGGCGTGGGCTACGGTTTTACCTACCGCGTACCGCGTACGCGCGTTCAGATCTGCACGCTGCCGATCGGTTATGCCGATGGCCTATCGCGTACGCTTTCCAATCGTATGGATGTGCTGTATCGCGGCGAGCGCGTGCATCAGGTTGGCAATATCTGCATGGACCAGTTTATGGTCGCCATTCAGTCCAACCCGGCACACGAGATTCCCGAGGCCGAGTATGGTGACGAGATGATTATTGTCGGCCGCGATGGCGATGCCGAGATCACTATGGACGAGATGGCCCGACTGCGCGGAACGATTAACTACGAGGTCGCCTGCGGCTTTGGCATGCGTCTCGACAAGGTCTACGTGTAGGAGCCGCTATGGGCGTCATGCATATCCCCGGCCATACCCATCAGGCACCACGTGAGGTCGCACTCGAGGAAATTGAGGCCGTTCTGGGCGATTGTCACCTCTGCCAGCTCTACCAGTCGCGTCACAATATCGTGTTTGGCGTGGGAAACCCCCGCGCTCGTGTGATGTTTATTGGCGAGGCGCCGGGCCGCAATGAGGATTTGCAGGGCGAGCCCTTTGTGGGGGCGGCAGGCGAGGACCTCAACGGCATTTTGTCGCTGGCGGGGCTCAAACGCGAAGACGTCTACATTGCCAACGTGCTTAAGTGCCGCCCGCCGGGAAACCGCAATCCACGTCCCGAGGAAGTGCTGGCTTGCTCGCCGTTTTTGCGTGAGCAGATTCGAAGCATCTGGCCCGATATTATCGTGACGCTCGGCAACCCCGCGACGCACTTTGTGCTTAAGACCGAGATTGGCATTACTAAGCTGCGCGGCAGGTTCCACCAGATGGGGCATTTTGTAGTAATGCCCACGTTCCATCCGGCAGCAGCGCTACGCAATCCGGCGTGGCAGGAACTGCTGGAGGAAGACTTTAAGATGCTGGGCGACTATCTGGAGCGACATCCCGCACCAGAGGACGCCTCGGAATAATAAGGAGCATATATGTCCCTGGAGCGCCTGGGGGTAGGTACTTACAAAACGACTTGCGCTGCCGATACGGAGTACTTTGGCGAGCTAATTGCACCGTGCCTTGAGGACGGCGATGTGCTCATCCTGACCGGTGGCCTGGGAGTGGGCAAAACTCACTTTACCAAGGGCGTCTCGCGCGGGCTGGGCGATGAGCATATGGTTACGAGCCCTACGTTTGCGCTCATGGCCGTTCACGATCAAGGCCGTATTCCGCTGTTTCACTTTGATCTATACCGCCTGGAGCATGCCTACGAGCTCGAGGATACGGGCATTTTCGATGTGCTGGGCTATGAGGGTGCTTGCTTGCTGGAATGGGGCGAACAATTCCAGGACGAGCTGACGGATGAGTATCTTTCGGTGACGCTCAAGCGTGATGAGGGCGACAGCGATGTGCGAACGATAACGCTCGAGGCACACGGTGACCGCGCAATGGAGCTTTCCCATTTGATTGATAAGGCTGTACAAGATGAGCTTGCATAACGACAACGCGCTGGTGGTGGCGCTCGATACCTCGACCGACATGCTTGCCTGCGCGGCAAGCTGGATTGATGGGCAGACGGGCGAGACGAAGCTCGTGAGTGGCGACCACATGTGTCGCCGTCACGCCAACGTTGAGCTCGTGAATACCGTTGATGGCGTGCTGGCTCAAGCCGGTCTGGATCGCAGCGATGTTGGTTACTACGTGGTCGGCCGCGGCCCGGGGTCGTTTACGGGTGTGCGCATCGGCATCTCCACTGCCAAGGGCCTCGCGCGCGGTGCCAATGTTCCACTGCTGGGCGTGTCGACGCTCGACGCTTGCGCTTGGACGGCGTGGAAGGCTGGCGTGCGCGGCAAGCTTGGTATCTTGGCCGATGCCATGCGCGGTGAGGTATATCCGGCACTATATATGCTGGGCGATGAGGGTCCCGAGCGTCAATTTGAGCGCGAACACGTGGTCAAGGCCGCCGTGGCGCTCGATGAGTGGCGCCGAGCAGCGGACTGGGACCAGGTTCAGCTGACCGGTGACGGTCTCGTGCGCTATGGCAAGCTGCTGGGTGAGGACGAGACCGCCCGCTGCGTGGAGCGCGACCTGTGGTGGCCTTCGGGCGAGGGCTTGCTGCTCGCGCACGCTGCGGGTGACGGCGATCCGGCCCGCGTCCTGCCGATTTACACACGCCTTTCGGATGCCGAGGAAAACGAGCGCAAGCGTCTTGGTCTTGCCGAGAGTGCGCAGAGCGAAATTACGGGCGTTGCCGATGAGCTCGCCGGTCGTCATCTGCAGTTCCGTCCCATGGGCGCGGCGGATGCCGAGGGCGCGAGCGCGCTGGAGGCTGCCTGCTTTGAAGGTGCCGGACACGAGGCGTGGACGCCGGGCATGTTCCTGTCCGAACTGGACGAGGACGTCGCTGCGCCGCGTAGTTGGTGGGTAGCACACGACGACGGCAAGCTGCTGGGCCTTGCCGGCGGTATGGTCGTGGACGGTGATGTGCAGATTCTGGATGTCGCCGTCGACCCGGCACATCGCCGTGAGGGCATTGCCCGCAAGCTGCTGTCGCATGTGAGCTATGATGCCCAGATGCTCGGCTGCACCACGGCTTCGCTCGAGGTCGAGGACGGCAACGAGGGAGCGATCGCGCTTTATAACGCTCTGGGCTTTACCGAGGCAGGACGGCGCCGCGGCTACTATGGTGCCGGCAAGGATGCCATCGTCATGACGGCCCCGCTGCCCCTCGTGCTTCCGGTCGACAATGCTTCGCCCGAGCCGACGGCGGCAGAGCAGCGCGTATGGCCGCTGCCTGCGCCCGGGCGCTCCGAGGGGGGGCGTGCCGAAATTGAACGCCGCCGCCTAGTGCTCGCTATCGAGAGTTCCTGCGACGAGACGGCCGTGGCGATTATCGATGCGGATGGCAATATGCTGGCCAACCAGGTGTCGACACAGATTGATTTTCATGCCCGCTTTGGCGGCGTGGTGCCCGAGATCGCCTCGCGCAAACACGTTGAGGTGATTGTGAGTGTCGTGGATGCGGCGCTCGAGGATGCCGCAGCATCGCTGGGTCTTGAGGGTGGAGCCATTGCACCAAGTGAGCTTGCCGCCGTGGGCGTGACGCAGGGTCCGGGCCTGGTGGGCGCGCTCGTGGTTGGCGTCGCCTTCGCCAAGGGCTTTGCCTACGCTGCCGGCAAGCCGCTCGTGTGCGTCAACCATCTGGAGGGGCACCTGTTTGCCAACCTGCTGGCGCAACCCGACCTCAAACCGCCGTTTATCTTCACGCTTGTCTCGGGTGGGCACACCATGCTCGTGCACGTGAAAGCGTGGGGCGACTACGAGGTGCTCGGTGAGACGCTCGACGACGCCGTGGGCGAGGCCTTCGACAAGGTAGCCAAGGCGTTGGGTTTGGGCTATCCCGGTGGCCCCATCATCTCCAAGCTGGCCGAGACGGGCAACCCCAAGGCGATCGATTTCCCCCGTGCGCTTAACAGCAGAGGAGACTATCGCTTCTCGCTTTCGGGCCTTAAAACCGCTGTGACGCTCTACATTGAACAGGAGACCAAGGCCGGGCGCACGATTCACCTGCCCGATCTGGCGGCTTCGTTTGAGGCAGCTGTCTTTGACGTGCAGTACAAGAAGGCCAAAAACGCATTGCACGCTACCGGATGCAAGGAATACTGCATTGGTGGCGGCGTCTCGGCCAACCCGCATCTGCGCGAGATGATGATCAAGAAGCTTGGGCGTCAGGGGATTCGCGTAACGGTGCCGCCCTTGTCTGCCTGTACCGATAACGCAGCCATGATCGCGGAGG
>USEF01000086.1 GCA_900553475.1 uncultured Collinsella sp.
CCGGCCGCCACGGTCGCCATGCCTGCTATGCCGCAGGAGTAGACTCACTCGCTTATCACCATCATGTACCTGCGCTTTTACCGTACGCAGATGAGCGCGACGGCAAGTGTTGCGCTGCGGGTATAATGGACAGCATTCAAACGGTGGGCATCGAGGTGCCCGCAGGAGAGGAATGATCATGGGAAAGACTTTCAGCTTTGTTTCCGGTGCGCTCTTTGGTGCTGCCGCCGGCGCTATCATCGGCGTTGCTCTGGCCCCGCGCTCGGGTGCCGAGACCCGCGCCATGGCCGCCGATATCGCCAACGACGCCTGGGACAACATGCGTGACACCTACGAGCACAGTGCCGAGGAGGCTCGTGCCGCGGTCAACGACTTTGGTCCGATGGTCGACGCCAAGACCGATGACCTGCGTGCCAAGGTCGACCTGGCCCGCGAGCGCATGGACCAGCTTCGCGAGCAACTCAACGACGCCATCTCGGGTGGCAACGTGACGCCCGCTGCCGACGTCGTGGTCGAGAACGTCACCGAGGCCGGCACCGAGGCCACGGAGTCCTCGACCGAGGCATAATGCGCGCAGGGGATTTTGTCGGCGTCAAGGTTTATCGTAAGCCTGCCGAAGACAAGCGCACCAAAAAGGACGGCACGCCGCGCAGCCCTAAAAAGCTCGGCAAGATTCACTTTCCCGTCTTTACCCCGGGCGGCACGCGCGTGGTGGGCTTTATGGTCCGCCAGTCCGATATCGCGGGTATGATCGAGCGCCCCGACCGATTTGTGGCGCTCGATGCCATCGGCGTCTACGAGGGTGCTGTCGCGGTCGACGACGTCAAGGGCTCCTACGATGCCGCCGCGGCCAAGCGCCTCGATATCAACCTAGACGATTGCATCATCTGGGTTGGCATGGACGTGCGCACGGAATCGGGCGATGTCGTGGGCTACTGCTCGGACGTTGAGTTCAAGCCGCGTTCGGGCATTGTGCAGACGTTCTATGTGACCGCCAGCGCCGCATCGAGCATGTTGGTGGGCGACACGCAGGTGCCGCCGACGATGCTGCGCGGCTACGAGAACGGCGCGATGATTGTCTCGGACGAGGTCAAGACGCTTGGGTATTCGGGCGGCGCGGCCGCTAAGGCTGCCGAGGCCAGTGTCGTGGTGGGCGATAAGGTCAAGAAGGGCGCCAAGGTGCTCGATGACAAGGGGTCGGTCGCCGTGGACAAGGGCAGCCGCGCACTGGGCAAGCAGCTCGGCAAGACGCGCGGTATGTTCAAGGCCTTTAAGGACGAATATCAAAAGGCGAGCGGGGGCTCGTCAAAAGCTAGCAAATAGCGACGTACCAAATGATGGGAGGCGAGCCGGAGACCTGTTGCTCCGGCTCGCTGTGTTTATGGGGGAGGGCACATGCGCCAAAACGGATCTAACTTAAACAGGCGCTCGGGTGCGCGTCCGACGGCGCGCCGCGACCTGGGGCAGCTGCCCAGCGGTCAGCGTCGACGTCGCCGTAAGCCCGGCGCGATGTACCTCAACCATAGCCGTGGGTTTAGCGATCGCAGCGCGCGCATCGGCAACGGGCGCTCGCCGCGCCGACCGTCCCGCCTGCCCTATGCGCTCATCGCCGTGGGTTGCGCGCTCGTACTGTTTATCGCTGCCGTCGTGGGCTACGTCAACCGCAGCGTGGACGTGGAACTCAACGGGCAAAAGACCGCGGTGCGCGTGGGCTCTACGTTGCAGAATCTTATCGACGATCAAAGCCTGGCCGAAACATACGACGCCGGCGATCTGCTGGCCGTCGACGACAGCGTGCTCAAGCGCCATGGCGGTGAAAAGCTGTCGGTGAAGGTCGACGGCAAGCGCGTGAAGCAAGGCAAGTGGGATAGTCGCGAGCTTACGGGCGGCGAGAAGGTGACGGTCAAGGACGGCCGCAACGTGTACGAAAAGCACGAGGTCCAGGCCACGACTATCGAGCCAAAGCTTAAGGTCGAGGGCACGGGTGCCATTGAGTATGTCAAAACCTGGGGCGTTCAGGGCCGCTCCGAGGTATGGGTCGGCGAGCAGTCGGGCAAGACGCAGGACCGCGGCGAGGTCGTGCCCGCCACCGACTGCGTAGTCGAGTGCGCAAGCGTAGCGCCCAAGGGCAACGAAAAGTACGTGGCCCTGACATTTGACGAGGGTCCGAGCGGCGCGACCAAGCAGATCTTGCAGGTGCTCAAGGAAAAGGGCGTCACGGCGACGTTCCTCCTTTCGGGCGATGCGGCCGAGGCCTCGCCCGCTACTGCCAAAGCGATTGTCGATGCCGGGTGCGAGGTCGGCTCCAACAGCTACAGCGATGATTCGCTCAAGGGCGAGGATCGCGAGACGGTGCGCAAGCAGATCACGAAGGGTACCGAGGCGATTAAGTCGGCGACCGGCGTCGAGACGATGTTGCTTCGTGCCCCCTACGCCGCGTTTGACGAGCAAAACTGGATCGACTCGATGGACCTGGTGTCCGCCGTGGTTTCGTGGAATATCGATTCGGGCGACTGGCTGCTCAACGGCGCCGACGAGCAAGTATCGACCGTGCTCGACTCGATGACGCCGGGCAATATTGTGCTGCTCACCGATAGCGATGAGTGCGCCGAGCAGACGCTCGAGGCGCTGCCGCAGATTATCGATGGCCTTGTCGCCGACGGCTACAAGATCGTGACGCTCAGCGACCTGGTCAAGACGGACACGGCGTTGAGCAAAAAGCTCACCTCGCTCACCAAGGTTTCCATGCCCAAAAACGCCGTGTTCCCCCAACTCCCCGAGGACGACGACACCACAGAGTAGCCATTGGGGACATGCTTAAACGACTGGTTGTTTAGGACGGTTTTAATCGCTTTGTCCCACCGTGCTCATCCGGCTCTATGTCACGGATACGTCAGCGTTTGGTATGCCTGCAATGTGCAGGGCATAAATTCGGTGCCGCAGCGCGATGCTGATGCTATAGTTACTGCGGTTAATGAGGGTCAAGAGAAAGGTTACAGGTGAAATCCAAACCTCGACCATACAGTCGATGACCCCATGCAGGTGCTTTCTGCGCGTGCACGGGGTGTGAGCGCCGAGCGGTGTGCCGCCCGCGCATGCGTATACATATCAAAAAGTCCACGGATTGCGTGCCGGCATGGTCGCGCGGTCCGTAGGAATAATGATGGGGAGCACCATTGAATTATCTGAGTGAGATGCTCAAATTGCCAGTCTTGGACGTCGACGGCGAAAAGCTCGGCGTGGTTAACGATTTTGGCATTGCAACCGGCGAAGTTTTTCCGCACGTGACGTCGCTCGCGTTCCGCGGTCCCGGCAAGACGCCGTTTATGATCAGTTGGCGCAAATGGGTCGACCGTATCGACGAGACGGGTGTACACCTTAAGACGTCGGCCACCGAAATTCGTTTTTCGTACTTGCAGCCGACCGAACTCTTGCTTGCCCGCGACGTGCTCAACAAGCAGATTGTCGACACGCAGGGCATGAAGGTCGTGCGCGTCAACGACATCAAGTTTTCCATGTCGGGTGAAAATCAGCTGCGCCTGCTGGGTGCCGAGGTCGGCGCCCGCGGTCTGCTGCGTGCAATCAGCCCCACACTCGAGCACGTCGTCGAGGGCTTTATGAAGCACCTGGGCAAGCCGCTCAGCGAGGACATTATCGCCTGGTCTTATATGGACCTGCTCGATCGCTCGACTAAGAACATTCAGCTCTCGGTGTCGCACAAGACGCTTGGCGAGCTGCATCCTGCCGACATCGCTGACATCATCGAGCAGCTCGACCCGCGCCTGCGCGCGCAGGTGTTCGCGCAGCTCGATACGGCACAGGCCGCCGAGGCCATCTCGGAGTTCGATGATGACGAGCTCATGACCGAGATGCTCGAGGGCCTGTCCGATACCGACGCATCGTCGATGCTGGCCATGATGGACCCGGACGATGCTGCCGACCTGATCGACGAGCTCGATTATGAGAAGGCCGAGAAGCTCCTGCGCCTGATGGGCGTCAAGGAGGAGAAGGCGATTCGTAATCTGCTGGGCTATGAGGACAACACCGCCGGCCGTATCATGACCTCGGAGTTTGTCTCGCTGCCCGCCACGGCGACAGTCGGTGATGCCATCGAGGCGATTCGCAAACTCGACGAGGACTTTGAGAGCGTCTACTACGTCTATACCGAGGATCCGAGCGGCATGCTCACCGGCGTGCTCTCGCTGCGTACGCTGATCGTGGCCGACCGCGACGCCACGCTGGGCCAGCTCGCCTATCGCGATCTGGTCTACGTGTCGCCCGACGAGGACCAGGAAGACGTGACGGACGAGATGACCAAGTACGACCTGGTTGCCATCCCTGTCTGCGACGAGAACCGTCATATCTTGGGTATCGTGACCTTCGACGACGCCATGGACGTTATCGCCGAGGAGCATCAGGAGGACCTGCAGATCGCCGGTGTCGGCTCGGGCGATAGCGCGTCGGACGACTCGACGAACGTGCTCAGCTGGTTCGTGCATCGTCAGTACTGGGTCGTCGTGTGGGGCATCGCCTCGTGCATTATGGCGACCGTGCTGGGGACGGCGCTGGGCTCCGCGCATCTGGTGGTGTTCCCCATGTGCGCCATGCCGCTCGTGCTGCTGGCTGCCTCGCGCATGGTGTCGTTCGTCAAGAACTATTTCCTCGAGTACGACGGTCACGACGACGAGCCCAAACCGTACCTGGGATTCTTCTTCCAGAGCACGGGTATGGGCCTGATTCTGTCACTCGTGACCTACCTGTGCGCGCAGCTGGTGCGCACCGCTGCGTTCCCCGATGCCACTATGTTTGAGGAGCAGCTCTTTACCGGCTGCTTTAATATCGCTGCCGTCATTTGCCTGGTTGGCAACATGAGCGCTGTGATTTATCTGATGGTGCTGTTCTGGCGTGACGAGCACGACCTCAATACGTCGGGTACCGCCATGAACGTCATTGCCGTCATGATCTCGTGTGTGGCGTACTGCATCGCCGCGGTGCTGCTCACCATGTCGGTCATGGGGTAGGTGGTCGCGTGCAAAATACGAAGCAAAAGCCGAGCACCAAGCAAAAGCTGACCATCGCGGCCATCTTTGGCGCCATGGGCCCCGGTCTTCTGGCGGCGCTTTCGGGCAATGACGCCGGCGGCATCGCCACGTATTCCAGCGCGGGCGCCAGCTATGGCTATAAGATGCTCTGGATGCTTCCCGTCATGACCGTGCTGCTTATCGTGACGCAGGAGACCGCGGCGCGCTGCGGATGCGTCACGGGTAAGGGCCTGGCCTCGCTCATCCGTGAGCGCTTTGGTGTGCGCAAGAGCGTGCTGGCCATGGCGGCGCTGCTGATCGCCAACACGGCCGTTACCATCTCGGAGTTTGCGGGTATCGCGAGCGGTCTTGCCCTCTTTGGCGTTCCGGCGAGTATCTCGGTGCCGCTCGTGGCGCTGCTGGTGTGGATGCTTACCATGTCGGGCAGTTTCCAGCGCATCGAGAAGATTTTGCTGCTGGTAAGCTGCGTGTTCGTGACCTACATCGTCGCCGCGTTTATGGCCGGCCCCAACTGGGGCGAGGTCGCGGTCGACTTGGTCGTCCCCAATATTCAGAATGATCCCAGCTACGTGTCGCTTGTGGTCGCAACAATCGGTACCACCATCGCACCGTGGATGATCTTCTTGGCTCAGAACAACGTGGTCGATAAGAATGCGGGCGAGGACGACATCGTGCTGCAGCGTATTGATACCGTGAGCGGCTCGATTGCCGCTGATATCATTGCGGGCTTCATTATCATCACGACCGGTACGGTGCTGTTCCCGGCGGGTATTCAGATTAGCGATGCCGCCGATGCCGCCCGCGCGCTGGAGCCCATCGCGGGCCAGTGGTCCACGGTGCTGTTTGCCTCGGGCCTGGTCGCAGCGAGCTTTTTGGCTGCCTGCGTGCTGCCGGGCGTTACGTCGAGTGCCATCTGCGAGGCTTTTGGCTGGGAGCGCGGTGCCGATCGCAGCTGGGACGAGGCCCCGGTTTACCGCGGCATCATTACGGCCATCATCGGCATTTCTGCCGTGTTGGTGCTCATGCCTGGCGTCGATTTGTTCCAGATTATGATGACCTCGCAGGTCATCAACGGCGTGCTGCTGCCCGTAGTCCTGGTATTTCAGGTGGTTATCGCGGCGGATCGCCACATTATGGGCGCCAACCGCAACGGCCGCGTATGGAACGTGCTCACTTGGGCGACTATCGGCGTGATTACGGTGCTGACGGTCGTCATGTTTGTGCTGCAAGCGATGGGCTACAGCGCTTAACGCCCACTTTTGCTTCCGAACAGGCCGCAGCGATGGGCTGCGGCCTGTTTTTCGTTTGCTATAGGGCGTTAGTTATATGGCGGTGGGCAAAAAATGCCAAATATGAGTACTGTTGCTAAGTGAACAGCATTTACATCCAAAAAGATAATGAACAGAACCTATAGTATGTTCATTAAAATTGGCTTCAATACGCCTTAAACCAGTCAGGTTGGCTGCTTTAGGGGGCTGTAGGGGTCGCCCGAACGCCAATTTGGGTGGTTTTGCCTGCTACTAAAATGGTAACAGTACTCATATTTGCTCTTTTTTGCACACAGGCCTTTGAGGTCGCGACGAAAAGGGCTTGTTTTGATTGTTTGGGGCACGCGCGAGGCACGGAAACGATGTCTGGAGGGGCGGAGCGGCTTGGAATTCATCCATAGAGGTCTTCATTGGCTGCGCCAGGAGTGCTTCCGGGTGCTGGTGCAAAAGGAGTGTCCCTAACTGCCGCAGGGGGCG
>USEF01000087.1 GCA_900553475.1 uncultured Collinsella sp.
CGACACACTGTGTCGCGAATTAAGCTGGCCCCATTACCGAAGACCAGTGAGAGCTCCTGCCCAGAATCTCAATAGCTTAATAAAGGGCTCCCCTCCGGAAGTTCAATGAGCATCCAAATTCCAAGCTGAAAAGCAAAGGAGTATCGAAGCCGTCAATGCTCATTTCCTATCGAACAGGCAGGTCAAAACAAGCTAATTAGCCCGATGAACTGCTTGTATTTTTGTCTACAAAATTGTATACAAAAAGAGAATCCGAGAACCGGCGCTCGACATTATGTCGATCGATAGGAGGCGCCATGGATGCTAAGCAGCTCGAAAAGATGATGGGGTTTGCTCCCGGAGAGTTGAAGAAAGCCGCGGAAGCCTACGAAAAAGATGAGTGGCCGAAAGGTCACACCATCAAGTTGGGAAGGCCACCAATCTCCGATGAGCCGAGCGTCGTTATATCAGCACGTGTGGGCGAATCGATTCTTGAGGCGTTTGACGAAAAAGCCAAACGCCATGGGCAAACACGCACGGAGCGGCTCAGAGAGCTCATTACACTTGATGCACTGATTGCCTAGGCCCGCTCCCCCGTCGGACCCAAACATGTACACCAGCATCCAAAGTCGACATTTTTCGACATCTTTGGATGCTGGTGTACATGTTTTTGCTACATAGTCGTTGGGGACGTCCTTAAATGACCAGTCGTTAAAGAACGCCCCCGATGACTAGTTAGCCGTGGAAGCGAGCTGTGGGTGCAAGCGGCTGTTCACGAAAGACGCGCTCGACGGCAGCGCGGTATTCGTCGACCTTTTTGGTCTTGCGTACGATCTTGTGGACGGTAGCGGGATCAGCGAAAGCGCACTTGGCGTAGAACCACCACTCCTTCATGCGGAAGACCGCATTGCCGCCAATCTCTTCTGCATATGCCGCAAACAGCGTGTCGTGGAAGCGCTGCAGCTCAGCAGCCGTTGCAGCAGGGCCGCCCTTGACCATGCGAGCCAGAGCGGGGTTCGCGAGCAGGCCACGCCCCAACATCACATGGCGCGTGCCGGGATAGGCCTCCACCAGCGCGTCCATATCCTCAAGATCAAAAATGTCACCGTTATAGGCCACGGGGAACGGCGCACGCTCCAGCGTCTCGCCATAAAACTCTTTGCGCGGCGAACCCGTATAGCGGTCCTTCTGTACGCGCGGATGCACGATCAGCTCTGCCAACGGCATGCGGCAATACAGATCGAGCACGCGCTCGTATTCGTCGTCATTCTCCAGCCCCAGCCTGGTCTTTACCGACACCGGCAACGGCGACCGCTCGCACACATCGCTTAAGAACGCCTCGAGCTCGTCGAGATTGCGCAAGAAACCCGAGCCCTTGCCCTTGGCGACAACCGTTCCCGAAGGGCAACCCAGGTTGAGATTGACCTCGCGGTAGCCCATGTCGGCGAGCACCTGTGCCGCCCACACAAACTCGTCCGCGTTCTTGGACATCAGCTGAGGCACCACGTTGAGCCCCTGGTTATTGGCAGGATCGATCTCCTTAAACGCCTTGCCGCCAAAGCGGTTTCCCACCCGCGGCGGCGGCAAAAACGGCGTGTAATAGCAATCGAGCGCACCGAAGCACTCCGCATGCACGCGACGGAACACATGCCCGGTAATCCCCTCCATAGGGGCCAGCGAAAGGATCATCTACTCTTCTCTCATATCAACACAACAAAGGGGCCGTCCCTTTGTCACATGCATTATGCCTTGCGCTTCAGGCGATTCACAAGGAAGAGGTAGCTACTGAACGATGACCACCCTCCAGCCGCACCCCATACAACGAGGTTTAATACTTTTCCCGAGAAGTGAACGAGTGAAAACGGGCCCCCGAAGCATCGGCACTTTCGAGATGCAATTTCCTGCGGTTTTGCCAGCCAAATCCTGCGGATTTGACGTCTAAAAATGTCGATGCTTCGGAGGTCCAAGTATGGCCGTTCACTTCTCGGAAAAGTATTAGACCTCGATTTACATGCCACTCAATGTGACAAAGTGGCTGCTCCTTTGTCACATTCGATGAAAAAGGGCACCGATGTTAGTCGATGCCCCAAAGCGGCTGCAGGTTAAGCCCTACAGCGTATGTCTAAGACGAATCGAACTATTCGTCCCAGGAGAGGTTCTTACCAGTCTTTTTTGCCAGCAGCAAGAACAGGCCGATAATAACGTTGCATGCGATGCAGAAGATGAAGACGCCCTGGAAGGAGCCGACAAGCTCATAGACCTTCATCATAACGGGCATGCCAAAGGCGCCGACGATATAGCCCACGGAGCAGATCAGCGCGAAGATGCGACCGAAATCGCGGGAGCCAAAGACATCCATAACCAAAACGGTCAGGGCAGTGCCAGCGATGACGTACATTACGTCGTTCACGCCTGCTGCGAGGATGCTGAGCGTCGAGTTGCCGCTGCTCATCATGAGCATGACAAAGGAGAGGATGGAGACAGCGAGCCAGCCCAGAATGGCCTTCGTGCTGCCGAACCTATCGCAAGTGGTGCCGACGATCGGATTGAGGAACAGATCGAAGAGCGATGCAGCGGATACCATGAAGCCGCCCACCATGGGGCTAAAACCAACCTCGGAAGCATACGTCGGGAAGAGCTGGTTCATGCAGCAAGTGAGCTGAACGAGACAGAGGAAGCCGATGCAGAAGAAGAAGGCAGGCGACTTAATGGCGCGCGCATAGCTAACGCCACGCGTGCTATCCTCGGTCGTCTCCTCGGTCTCGGTGACCGTCTCGCCCTCGACGTAGCCATAGGGCAGCATGCCCTTGTCCTGAGGCTTATAGCGAATAATCAGGACGGAAGCGGGGAGAATGAGCACGGCGGAGACGCCAGCGAGCACCAGATAGCCAGTCCTCCAGCCAGCGGCCTCGATGACAGAGGTGATGACGGGGCTCATGATGAGCATGTAAATCGAGTTCACTGCCCAAGCGAGACCGATTGCCAGGCCACCAGATTTTTTGAACCACTGGTCAATAACGTCGGACATGGCGACGCCGGTGGTGAAGGCGAAGCAAACGCCAATCAGGGCGCCAGCGGCGATGAACATCCAGACTTCGGTGTAGAAGGCCATGCCTGCGCCGGCAGCAAGCAAAATAAGCTCGACAACGGGGAGCCAAACCTTGCCAACGACCTTGGGAATGAGTTTTCCGACAAACGGAAGAGCTGCCGCAAGACCAATGAGCGTTGCGGTGAAGTAATACGAGAAGATGGAATAGTCAAACCCGAACTCCTCGCACACGGGTGCGACGAAGGAGCCCGCGATGACGCTATAGGATCCGGTCGTGCCGGCAGACATAAGGCCGAGCGCGATTACGAGAACCCATGCGTAAACCTTGCTGCTCTTTAACTTTGCATTTTCCATTGATACAGCTCCTAGAGACCCAGAAGGGCACACATAACGGCCTTGATGGTGTGCTGACGGTTCTCTGCCTCACGGAAGATGACCGAAGCGTTGGCCTCAAAGCACTCGTCGGCAATCTCAAAGCCCTCGGTGATGATTTCGCGATGGAGGTCGTTCTTGCACTGGTCGAGGAGCATTTTGCCGACACGGTGATCTGCGTTATGGACAGAGGGAAGCTCATGCATGCAGAAGATGTCGGGATTGTTGGTGCGCTTGCACAGCTCGCTGGTGACGCGATAGGGGTACAAAGACTCGGCATCGCCCAGCCAGGAGTTGTAGTCGTCGGGATCCAGAACCTCTTCGCCGCACTCGGGGTTGATGTAGCGCCACTCCTCGGTAACGATAACGTCAACGCCATCCAGGGCATCGAGGTCAGAGGTGATGGTAAAGGTCCTATTGGGAGCGTACTTGGCGTAGCAGGCCTCCACCTCTTCGATCATTTCCTTGCACATCTGATGACGGAGGTCGTCGGGGCCGATGGCGAGGAAGTCCATGTCGAGCATAGCGCACAGACGGCCATACCACACCGGGGCGCCGGCGCAGTTGCCAACGAAAGCCATCTTCTTGCCGCGGCTCGTACGCAAACCGCCCCATTGCTCTTCCATCGTAAGAGCGTCAGCGAGCATCTGAGTCGGGTGATCGCCGAGAGTAAGGGCATTGATGACCGGGATGTCAACCAGGTCGGCGACGTCATAGAGGAACTGCTCGTCCTTCTGTGCGCGATAAACGATGAGATCATACATGCCGTTAAAGACGCGCATGGCGTCCTTGACGGTCTCGCAGTCACCCATGTGGGAGTTGGTCAGATAAGTGAAGCCCATGCCCAAATCGTTGCAGGAGGTCTCGAATGCGCAACGAGTACGGGTCGAGCCCCACTCAAAGTTGGCGAGGACGTTTTTGCCGGGGAAGTAGCGCTGGTCGACACCAGACTTCTTCTGAGCCTTAAGGTTCCAGGCAAGATCGATGAGATAGCGGAAATCCTCGGAGGAGAGATCATGGATGTTGATGTAGTCGCGACCGCGGAGGCTGTTGTTCATGCCTATTTCCTTTCGAATTATTATCAAAATTATTGTTGAATGTGTCCCCGAGGAAAACACGGATATCCCTCGGGGAGCGGTACATGTGGCGCCTAAGCCAAAGAGCGCAGGCTCTAAGGCTCACTAACGACTGGCCGCCACGTCCTTAGTCCAGCAGTGCACGCCGCCGCCGGACAGGTTAAGCGCGAGGGAATCAATCATGATGACCTTGCGATCGGGGAAGCAGCTCTCAAGAACTGCCTTGGCCTGCTCATCCTTCTCTTTCACGACCTCGCTCATGCCCTCGTGGTAATAACGCTGGCCAAGAACGACGCCGTTGCAAATCAGGAAGTTGCAGTAGCTCGCTGCGGCGTAGAAGTGGACGGGGCCCTCGGGCCAGGGGGTGCCATCCATAAACTTGCCGCCCATTTCGTCGATGAAGCCCTTATAGAGCTCGTAATCTTCATCGCCAGGGGCGATAACGACTTCAATAGGCTCGGCGATGGGCATACGAACGATCTCGAAGGGCTTGCCCTCCCAGTCCGTTTCGTTGCTCAGGATCTCGTAGGCTGCCTCAATGCGGCGACGAGACTCTGCTCCAGCCTTGCTCGAGGCTGCCTCTTCATCGGACACCTCGGCAAGAAGAATCTTGTTCGGAGTGATAAAGCGACACATCTCATCAATGTGAGCTGCAAAGCTCATGCCAAAGACGGGAGTTCCGTCTTCCTTCTCGTCGAGGATGCCCAGTCGATAGTCGTCGTCCTCGAGCATAGGCTGCGGAAGCCAGATAACCTTGTTGAGGTTGTAGATGCGCTTATACTCGGCCTCTACTTCCTCTTTCGTGAACTCGGGATTACGCTTGCGGCATTCCGTGTCCTCGATGGCGATCAGAGTGCCGTGACCGTCAAACTCGCGGTCGCCGCCCTCCGAAACCATTTCGGAATTGACGATATCGAAGCAACCGAGCGCAACCGCCATGTGAACGGCTGCCTTACGTGCGGACTGGCACTCCGGGGAGTTCTTGTCCCACACGCCGTAATAGGTCCAAGCGGGGTTGACCATATAAGAATGGCCCTTGTCGTCGACCATGATGCTGGGACCGTTGTCGCGGACATAGAAGTTGGAGTCTTCGAACTGCGTGATCTCGATGCGATCGAGATCAACCCCCTCCTCCTTCAGGCGCGAGCAAGCCTCCTCATAGGAGCCGGGGGTGCCGCAATTGAGGTTGACCGTAACGTCGCCATACTCGAGCAGAGCCTTGATCACGTCAACGCAGGGCTGGCGGTTATCGTAGCCCTCTGCACGGATGTAATCGGGAAGCCATGTCACATAGACGTTGGAGCGCTTCTCGAACTCGCCCGGCATACGATAGTTCTCGTACATGGTTGGTCCTTCCGTCGGGTTTCCCGCGATGCTGTCCGGCCGCGACAATAGCGGGGTTTCACCTGCTATAGTACTACTATACCTACCGTTCGGTAGATAATTTTGAATAATTTCCGCTCGCCTACTGATACATACCGTTCGCCGTATATAGTGGTCATGTTTGGACACGAATTGATGTTCCGTTGCCATCCTTAATAATGTTGGTAGTGCGGAAGTGATTTGCAATGGAGAAATGCAGCGTGAGCACAAGAAAAAAAATATTGGACGCAATGTACGATCTTGTGGCAGAAGTCGGTTATGACAAAGCGTCTATCGGAAAGATTTGCGACTTTGTCGGTATATCCAAGCCGTCGGTGTACTACTACTTTCCCTCAAAAGAGGAGATTTTCACTACGCTCTTGGACAGCATGTTTCCGACCATTGACTATCAGCGCGACTACTCGCTAATAGTCGATAGGGACGGGTTCAAGGCCGCGCTTATCGAGCTCGGCAATTCAGTTATAGGTGGCTATCGAAGCGATGAAAAGCGCCGGCGCGTGCTGGCCGAGGTTAGCGTTCAAGCAAATCGAATTCCTGCAGTTCAGGAACGTCAAGCGACGGCGACCAAACGAACCATGGATGCGCTTAAAGACATCCTTCTTCATGGTGTAGAGATTGGCGCGTTTTCCGATAGCGCCGACGTAATGCTCTACGTACAAATTCTTTATACCGTTCTGGAGGGAGCAAGCAATACGGTCGCTCAAGGTGAGGATATTGATGAGAAAGCGGTTTGGGCGGGAATAGTCGAGCTTATGTTCAAATAGACCAGCCAAGCTGAAGCGCATGTTGGCGCCCATGGTGCCTGCGGGCAACCTTTAAAACGAAAACAGGGG
>USEF01000088.1 GCA_900553475.1 uncultured Collinsella sp.
ATCTCCTCGGTTCGGCCCTGGTTCCAGAACTGGGTACCGATGTAGCCGCACGTACGACGAGCGACATTCATCTTCTCCTGGTCACGATTGCCGCAATTGGGGCACTCCCACACCAGCTTGCCGTCATCCTCGACAATCTTGATCTCGCCGTCGTAGCCGCACACCTGGCAATAATCGCTCTTGGTGTTGAGCTCGGCGTACATGATGTTGTCATAGATGTACTGCATCACGCGAATGACAGCCTTGAGGTTGTCCTGCATGTTGGGAACCTCGACGTAGGAGATGGCACCGCCCGGCGAAAGCTGCTGGAACATACCCTCGAACTTGAGCTTGTCGAATGCGTCGATCTCCTCGGACACGTGGACGTGGTAGCTGTTGGTGATGTAGCCCTTGTCCGTCACGCCCGGGATGATGCCAAAACGACGTTGCAGGCACTTGGCGAACTTGTAGGTCGTCGACTCAAGCGGGGTACCGTACAGCGAGAAGTCAATATCGCTTTCGGCCTTCCACTCGGCGCACTTGTCGTTCATGCGCTGCATGACGGCCATGGCAAAGGGCGTGCCCTCCTTCTCGGTGTGGCTGTGGCCCGTCATGTACTTGACGCACTCATACAGGCCGGCATAACCCAAACTAATGGTGGAGTATCCGCCCACGAGCAGCTTGTCGATCGTCTCGCCCTTCTTCAGACGAGCCAGGGCGCCGTACTGCCACAGAATCGGTGCGGCGTCAGAAAGCGTACCCATCAGGCGCTCATGACGGCACAGCAGGGCACGGTGGCACAACTCAAGGCGCTCGTCGAAGATCTTCCAGAACTTATCCATATCCTGGTGCGAGCTCAGCGCGACATCGGGCAGGTTGATGGTCACGACGCCCTGGTTAAAGCGACCATAGTACTTGGGCTTGTTCGGGTCGTAGTTCAGCGCGTTGGCAACGTTGTTAAAGCCGTTGCCCGAGCGGTCGGGCGTCAAGAAGCTGCGGCAGCCCATGCAGGTATAGCAGTCGCCGTTACCCGCGGTCTCGCCCTTCGACAGCTTGAGCTCGCGCATCTTTTTCTCGGAGATGTAATCGGGCACCATACGCTTGGCAGTGCACTTGGCAGCCAGCTGGGTCAGGTAGAAGTACGGGGAATCCTCGTGAACGTTATCGTCCTCGAGTACATAGATAAGCTTGGGGAATGCCGGGGTGATCCATACGCCGGCCTCGTTCTTAACGCCCTCGTAGCGCTGGCGAAGCGTCTCCTCCACGATCATGGCAAGGTCGTGCTTCTCCTGAGGCGTACGGGCCTCGTTAAGATACATAAAGACCGTCACGAACGGCGCCTGGCCATTGGTGGTCATAAGGGTCACGACCTGATACTGAATCGTCTGGACGCCGCGACGGATCTCGTCACGCAGACGGTCCTCAACGACCTCACGGACCTTCTCGGCAGACGCAGAGACGCCGAGCTCCTCAAGCTCGCGAGCGACCTCGCCGCGAATCTTTTGACGGCTCACCTCGACGAACGGGGCAAGATGGGTCAGCGAAATCGACTGGCCACCGTACTGGGAGGAAGCAACCTGGGCGATGATCTGCGTCGCGATGTTGCAGGCGGTCGAGAAGCTGTGCGGCTTCTCGATATAGGTGCCGGAGATGACGGTGCCGTTCTGCAGCATATCCTCCAGATTCACCAGATCGCAGTTGTGCATGTGCTGGGCAAAGTAGTCGGAATCGTGGAAGTGGATCAGACCCTCCTGATGTGCCTTTACGATCTCCGGGTCCAGCAGCAGACGGGCGGTCAGATCCTTGGAGATCTCGCCGGCCATGTAGTCACGCTGAACGGAATTGACGGTCGGGTTCTTGTTGGAGTTCTCCTGCTTGACCTCTTCGTTATTGCACTCGATCAGCGACAGGATCTTGTCATCGGTCGTGTTCTTCTGGCGCTTCAGGCTCTGAACATAGCGATAGATGATGTAGTGGCGGGCAACCTCGTAGCAGTCGAGACGCATGATCTCGTCCTCGACCAAATCCTGAATCTCCTCGACCGAAACAGTGTGGCCCGCGTTCTCGCATGCCTCGGCGACGTTTTGCGCCGCGTAAACCACCTGGCGGTCGGTAAGACGAGAGCTCTCCTCGACCTCCAAGTTTGCGGCACGGATGGCATTGACGATCTTATCGATGTCAAAGACAACCTCGGTGCCGCTGCGCTTGATGATCTTCATCCTCTTGCCTCTTTCGCATCGTAGCCTCATCGCGCTTCAGAGCCAAACGATACCCGGCAGGGCTTGCCCCTGTCTTGCGGCGCCGTCGCGCAATCTGTGTTCTCGATAAACCATAAGTCCTCATGCGGACAATCCTCGCGGCCGATCAAGCGGCTCAAAGACGTGTCCAAATGGGGCGAATAAGGTTCTCGTTCTCTGTCCGCCATCTATCATACGACAAAGAGGCATCTATATCCTGTATTCTTTTTTTAGGTCAAACACAACATATAGTGTTTCAGCAGGTCAAAGCAATTAGTCATTTTGCAGACGCATTAAAAATGAGGGGTTCTTGGGAAGTCGGTAAAACGTTACCAACACGGCTACCTGCATGGTAGTTATAAAACCCCCTTAGTCAAGCCGCTGACAAATCCTACCAAAACCAAGCCGCTCACGCCAAAAGAATCCAAAAGATTATGCTTGACCAACATGTTGCGGTCACGGTCGGCCAGGACGTATGCAATCTGCCGGCACCTCTACGGGGACCTTGGATCAATATTTGGTGGCATATTTGACGGCGTGCTTGGTAGCAAAACAAAACAGCCCAGAGGACATAGCCTCTGAGCTGCGAACATTTGGTGGGCGTTAGAAGATTTGAACTTCTGACCTCTTCCGTGTCAGGGAAGCGCTCTCCCCCTGAGCTAAACGCCCAAATGGAGCGGACAACGGGGCTCGAACCCGCGACCCCAACCTTGGCAAGGTTGTGCTCTACCAACTGAGCCATGTCCGCTTGCGGGTTATTAATTTACGCGAGTTGTCCAAAAGACGCAAGTACTTTTTTCAAAAAACTTGTCTGCCGCATGTTCTTAGTAGCTAAACGCGCTAAAGCGATTGGCTAGGCACACGATTCCAGCGCTCCGCTAAACAGCTTCACCATCTGCACGCGCGTGCCGGCGCCGTCCGTACGACGAGCAACCTCCACGTTATCGACGAGCATACGCATAAGCTTGATACCACGGCCGCGTTCCTCGGATGCGACCGGCTCGCTCGTTTTATCGATAGAATAGCCGGCACCTCGATCAAGCACCTCAACCACAACGCGATCGCCATAGGCCTGAACCGTCAGGACGCACCCGATACCGCCCGCATGGTCATAGGCATTACCCAGCGCCTCCCCCGACGCCAATGCGACATCGTAGCGCTCGTCACGGCGCAACGGAAGCGATTCAAGGAGTTCAGCGATGCGATGTCGGTAGTATGGAAGATTCTCGATACCCTGACGGACCTCGACGCTCTTACTCCAGCGAGGCAGCTCCCCCACCGGAATGGCGGGAATAGACTCCCGTGCCGGCCCCGCGACATGAAGGATATCGACAAGACGAGCAATCTCCAAAAAGCGAACAACTTCACCTGATGCATTGACGAGCGAAAGCAGGCCTTCTCGCCTCATGAGCTCACGAGCGCGCGTAAGCAGGAATGCCAAGCCCGTCGAATCGATAAAGCTAACAGCCTGACAGTTGATGACGACACGACGCACGCCGCGGCCAATCAAAGCATCCAGCCGCCGACGCAGCGCAGGCACCGTGGCGATGTCGATATCGCCCGGTGGCGTCAAAACCGCTATGTCATTCCACTCATTCATACGACCATGGTTCCCAAAAAAGCCCACTCGATGCATTCGTTTCCCCAACCGTGCGGATTCAGCCCGCCCAGCGTCGTCTATGAACGACCCCGTAAAAACTCAAGGGACACCAATGCAATGTCATCGTCCAGCGCCGATTCGGTAAATCGGTCAAGCTCGCCCAAGACCTTGCCGCAAATGCCCGACACGCCCTCCCCCGAAACAGAAAGCAGAAGGTCGCGCAAGCGCTGCTCGCCAAAGAACGCTCCGGTGCGGTCGCGGGCCTCAATCGTTCCATCCGTATACATGAAGAGCATGTCGCCGGGGGCGAACGTAAACACGCCTGTCTCGTACACCATGCTCTCAAAGGCACCGATTACGCCCGATTGGCATCCAAGCAGCTCAACCTCTCCCCCACGTGCCTCACCGCCACCCAGCGGCATCGACTCTGGCCTGATGACCATGGTCGGAGGATGGCCCGCCGAACAATACGTTGCGCGTCCGGCCTTAAGGTCAATCTTGGCGATAAAGGCCGTCACGAACGTCTCGACCCTCGAAAAGCCCATGAGCATACTGTTAAGGGAGCGTGCCATGCGGGCCGGTCCAGCGCCCTCCCAGGCATATGCCGTCAGGGCCGTCTTGACGAGCGCGGACATCGATGCGGCCTCAATGCCTTTGCCAGACACATCACCCAGAATCATGACGGCGCAGTCGTCGGGAAGACGGATGAGCGTATAGAAATCGCCGCCGACCAACGCCGAGTTCGTGGCCGACAGGTACACCGAATCGGTTGCGATACCCGGAACATCCCCCAGGGAATTTCTCATGCCGATCTGAAGGGTCTGAGCGATATGGCGCTCCTCGCGCTTTTGAGATTCGCCTTCGTAGATCAGTTCAAAGTCATGCGCCAAGTGCACCAAGTAGTCATATTCAAGATCATCAATCGGCTCTTGGCTACCATCACGAAGCAGCAGCGCGCGTGTCGTCGGGCTCTTCGCAACAGAAGCAGGAACAATCGCGTCGTTACTGTGCCTGCCATCACCCTCAGAGCGCGGGCGCCCCGCCTCGATGCCGGAGTCAACGTAGAGACCTTGACAAGGCAGACCGTGCGCCCTAAGCCAGCCTCCCATAGGCATCGATTCGTCAACGCGAGTTATACGGACGTGTTTAAGGTCCTCGGCACTCGTACCGCCCAAAACAGATGCCTCAAAGCCATCAGGGCCAGCCCCCAGACGTGCCGCTGGCGCCGTCGTGGAAAAGAAAAGCTTCTCGGGATCGTCCGGCAAAGCAACGCGACTGCCGCCTTCAAAATCTATGACGTAGGAATCCAGACTGGCGTCATACTCAACAGGGCAAAAATGGCAGTTAAGCATATTGCAGATCTCGGACGATACCGCCTGGGTAGCCGCGGCGGAATCGTCTAGAAAGGCAAACAACTCATCACGCAAGACATTGAGCGAGCGGCCAAGCTCGGCCGTGCGACGGGAGCGAAGGCTCGATGCCATGCCGACCAGCTGGATAGACAGGTAATCGCAAATGACCTCGAGTACATTAACGTCATAGGCGAGCGGTGCTTGAGGGCGTTTCCAACCAACTTCCAGCACGCCAAGAATCTGCGTACCGTAAAAAACGGGAAGACAGATCTCGCTGCGGTACGGAGGCATATCCTGCATGCGCAACAGGTGCTTAGAACGATTGTCCAAGTCCATAAACATACCGGAGGCGGCCTTATCACCCTCAAGGTCCTGTTGAATCGACAAGCGACAGGCACGCGACTCACGAAGAACATACGTCGGAATGCCAGCGCCATACGGCAAAAACTCAGGCAGGTAGCTGTCGTACAGCTCCTTGGAAACACCGCGAAGTTTAAAACCGCCGCTCTCAGAAAAATAGATAGCGGCACCCGAAGCATCGAGCGTTCCTACAAGCTGGTTCAAAACGGTATCAAGTAGGCTGGGCAGCTCATCGGAGCCCACGGTACTCATAATGACCGAGAGCGTGCCAGAGAGGCGCTTGTTCGCCACTCTAAGCTCCGAAAGCGCACGCTTGAGCTGACGGTCGTGCGAATACTGTTCTTCGATGCTATGGAGCGCCACCAGGACACGTGGCGCGCGGCGCCCAAAGATGCGTGGAGGCGTTACGGAGCCCGCACGAACCAAGACGGGGATAAAGGAGCCGTCACTCAGCTTGAGCATCAATTCGATCTCGGAGCCATCAGTTTCAAATGGCAGACGATGTTCCGTCGCACGTTCAAAAGCGGATGAGTACAGGACGTCTTTAACATCTCTACCGATGACGTCGGCGCGTTCCTCGCACATCAAACCAAGTAAGCGATTATTCACATGCAGAATGGTTCCGTCGAGCTCGCAGATGATGACAGCATCGCTCGTGATCTCGACTAGTTGGGCAACGTCTGCCCACTCGTTGCGTTCAAGCGTTTCCATCGTGGACCCCACCGTCTATCGGTAACAAAAAAGCCTCCGAAGAGGCTTCTCAAATGCGATGGTGTCGGAGGCGGGACTTGAACCCGCATGACCAAAAAGCGGTCACTAGCACCTCAAGCTAGCGCGTCTGCCAATTCCGCCACTCCGACATGTTATATTGTTGATTCGCGGTCCGTTTTGTTGGACCCGCGCGTTCAACGAGGAAGATAATAACCTATGATTCGAGATCTGTGCAAGCACTTTTTTCAAAAAAGTTTACGAATTTGTAAATGCGCAGGTAAATCCGTGTGTCCGGCCCCGAATCGGTGTTGCCTCCCGGCGCGTCCTCGGGCATGAGCGATATTTTGCTGCGCACTTCGTGCTGCAAAATATCGCTCCCCCTGCGGAATGCGCCGGGAGGCAACACCGATTCGGGACCTACGTCCACGTACTCCAGACACCGTTCTCAA
>USEF01000089.1 GCA_900553475.1 uncultured Collinsella sp.
TACGAGGATGTTGAATTGGGCGAGCGCGGCGCCGACGGACGCCCTGTTATCGACCACATGGACCTGTCCATCAAGCCCGGTCAGACCATCGCTTTGGTTGGCCCCTCGGGCGGCGGCAAATCGACGACTTGTTCGCTGTTGCCGCGCTTTTACGACGTTGCCGCCGGCTCCATTAGCATCGACGGCCAGGATGTGCGCGACGTGACGCAGCATAGTCTGCGCCGTGCCATCGGCCTGGTGCAGCAAGATGTGTACCTGTTTGATGGAACGATCGGCGAGAACATCGCCTACGGCAAGCCGGGCGCCACGGCAGAAGAGATCGCCGAAGCGGCCCGCCGCGCCAATATTGATATCTTTATCGAATCGCTTCCGCAAGGCTACGACACCGTGGTGGGCGAGCGCGGCAGCCGTCTTTCGGGTGGTCAAAAGCAGCGCGTCGCCATCGCGCGCGTTTTTCTCAAGAATCCCAAGATCCTTATTTTGGATGAGGCGACGAGTGCCCTGGATAACGAGAGCGAGGAAGCGGTGCAGGAGTCGCTCGAAGAGCTGGCACGCGGCCGTACCACGATCATCATCGCCCACCGTCTCTCGACTATTAAGCATGCTGACGAGATTGCGACCGTTGAGCATGGTCGCGTTGTGGAACGTGGCACGCACGAGGAGCTTCTCGCCCGTGGCGGCACCTATGCCCGTTACTATCGAATGCAGTTCGAAGGTGCGCGTGCGCACGAGCTCGACTGATTGATATGACAGGAAGATCATGGCTGATAAGAACCCTTTGACTCCGGAAGAAGTGACGGAGTTATTCTCCGAAATCGATGCATCCGGCGTCTTGGATCCTACGCTTGCCAAAAAGCGTACCGAGCGCATGCGCGAGAAAGAGGCCGCCGTAAAGCACGGTGACAAGGCGACGCTGGCGCGGCTGCGCAGCGAGGATCGCGCGAGCCAAGCAAAACATATCGACCCGCTGTCCGAGGACGACCCTTCGGGCTCGCAGGTGAGCCATACCATTACGAAGACCGCCATGGCCGTGGTTATCGGCATTTTGGTGCTGATTGTTGGCATGCAGATTGGCTACGGCGTGATGCGACGTCTGAATACCGCGAACCTTTCCGAAAGTGTTTCGGTGGATACCGTTTCGACCGCGCTCAAGGGTGGACTTGAATGGGGCAATGGCTTTACGCAGTTCCCGCTCGATTTTACCGTCGACGAGGCAGATGAGCGCACGGGCACGGTTGAGGTGACGGTGCTGGACACGTCTTCTGCCAATGAACTCGAGCTGCTGTCCAACGGTCAGATTCAGGCGGCGGCGCTCGCAACCAATGCCCTGCTCAACGACAAGATCGACCGCGTGGTGTATAACGTTCACGCCTATATCGACGAGGACAGCAGGATCCAGCATGATTCCTTCTTTGGCATGTTTCCTGCTCAGGGGCACCAAAGCGCCATCCTGACGTTCGTTTGGACCAAGAGCTCGTCCAACGCCACGAGTATCGACTGGAAGATGCGCATCGTAAGCATGGACGACACCATTGCCGAGCGCATTCAAAAACAGGTCAACTCGGTTTCGTCGCTTATCGAGGACCCGGTGGTGAGCCAGACCAAGATCACGGAGGAGCAGGCCGAGCGCGATCTTGAGCATCGTCTGCACGGTCGAGAGATCTTCCGCGGCGGAAAGCCCGATCGCACGCCGTCCGAGCTGCTGGAGCAGGACAAGCAAAAGTAGTCCGCAGCCACATAGAACGATGTCATCCCGCGTGAGCCGCAAGCCCACGCGGGATGATTTTTCTGGGACGGGGATTAAAAAACATTATGCATAGAAAGTCATAATTATCATTTCGTAAACATTTCGATGAAATTAACGCCATGAGGCATGCTTGCGGTTACAATACCGCGAGGCCTAACTACACACCTTTAAGCCGGTCCTGTGAGACCGGGAAGGAGAATTATGGCGAACAACCATACCGCGGGCGCTGCCGCCCGCACCTTCGCGCCCAGCGAGCTTTGCCAGCGTATGCTGGCCAAAACCAGCAAGGGCACCTGCGGTCCCTGCATCCTGTATCTTGAGGATGGGACCATTTTTTATGGACGTGCATGCGGCGCCGAGGGCACCGCGACCGGCGAAGTTTGCTTCAACACCTCGCTCGAGGGCTACTTTGAGGTCATGACCGACCCGAGTTATGCCGGCCAAATCGTAACCATGACCTATCCGCAGATCGGCAACTACGGTATCGACGAGACCGACGTCCAGTCGGCCTTCCCCGGCGACGCCGTGCGCCCTGCGAGCGCTCCGGCCATGCGCGGCATGATCGTTCGCGACATGTGCGCCACGCCTTCTAACTGGCGCTCGGCCGTCAGCGTGCCGGAGTACCTGCGCGCTCACGGCATCGTCGCTATCGAGGGTGTCGACACTCGCGCCCTGGTGCGCCACCTGCGCGACAATGGTTCCAAGATGGGCATTATTTCGACCGAGATCTTCGACGTCGACGAGCTTGCCGAGCGTCTGGCCGCTGCGCCCACGCTGGTAGGCGAGAACCTGGTCAAGACCGTAAGTTGCCCCGTACCTCACGAGTTTGTGGCCGCCGACCTGCCTGCCACGCATGACTTTGCGCTTACGGCTGCCGCTCCTGCCCGTCACAAAGTGGTCGCCTACGACTGCGGTGTGAAGCGCGGCATTCTGGAGGGTCTGGTCCGCGCCGGCTGCGACCTTACCGTCGTGCCGTGGGATACGCCCGCCCAGCAGGTGCTCGACATGAATCCCGACGGTGTCTTTTTGTCCAATGGTCCCGGCGACCCCGACGCCGTGGTGGAGACCTACGAGCAGGTGCAGCAGCTGATCGGCAAGGTGCCGGTCTTTGGTATTTGTCTTGGTCACCAGATGATCAACCTGGCCTGCGGCGCTCAGATGGAAAAGCTTAAGTTCGGTCACCGCGGTGGCAACCAGCCGGTCATGAACCTGGTAAGCCGTCGCGTGGAGATTACCGCGCAAAACCATGGCTTTGGTCTGCTGTTCCCCAGCTTGGGCAAGCTTGTCCCCGAGCTTTCCGGCGGCGAGACCGAGCATGCGGCCGATGGGGATCTGCGCGTCTGGGTGCGCCGCGGCATCGCGCCAGTCGTGATGAACGAGCGCTTCGGCCGCATTCGCCTGACGCATGTGAACCTCAACGACGGCACCGCCGAGGGCATCCAGCTGCTCGACGCGCCGTGCTTCTCGGTGCAGTACCACCCCGAGGCCTCGCCCGGACCCACCGATGCCCACTATCTCTTTACTGCCTTTACGCGACTCATGGACGGCGAGGAGAACTACCTGGACATCGACACCGCGAAGGACCGCCTGCAGGGCTGGAACTTTGCCGACAATGGTTCCGCTGCGACCGAGACCGAGGAGAACTAACATGCCGAAACGTACTGACATCAAGCGTATCCTCGTCATTGGCTCGGGCCCCATTGTCATTGGCCAGGCCTGTGAGTTTGACTACTCCGGCGCCCAGGCCTGCAAGGTGCTCAAGGAGGATGGCTTTGAGGTCATCCTGGTCAACTCCAACCCGGCGACCATCATGACCGACCCGGGCTTGGCCGACCGCACCTATGTCGAGCCCATCACTGCCGAGTTTATCGAGCGCGTAATCAAGAAAGAGCGCCCGGACGCGCTGCTGCCCACGCTGGGCGGCCAGACCGGTCTGAACGCCGCCGTCGAACTGGCAAAGGACGGCACGCTCGACAAGTACGGCGTCGAGATGATCGGCTGCGACCTTGCCGCCATCGAGCGCGGCGAGGACCGCAAGCTCTTTAACGAGGCCATGGCCGAGATCGGCCTGGAGGTCGCGCGCTCGGGCTATGCCTACAGCGTGGCAGACGCCGAGGCCATCGCCGAGCGCGTGGGATATCCCTGCGTGCTGCGTCCGAGCTTTACCCTCGGCGGCGCCGGTGGTGGCATCGCGCATACTCACGAGGAGCTCGTCTCCATCGTGAGCCAGGGTCTTGAACTCTCGCCTGCCCACGAGGTGCTGGTCGAGGAGTCCATCGAGGGTTGGAAAGAGTACGAGATGGAGGTCATGCGTGACCACGCCGGCAACGGCATCATCGTGTGCTCCATCGAGAACCTCGACCCCATGGGCGTGCATACCGGCGACTCCATCACCGTGGCGCCGGCGCAGACCCTCTCCGACCTTGAGTATCAGCGCATGCGTGTCGCCTCGCTCGCCATCTTGGAGAAGATCGGCGTCGAGACCGGCGGCTCCAACGTGCAGTTTGCCGTGAACCCCAACACCGGCCGCTTGATCGTCATCGAGATGAACCCGCGCGTGAGCCGTTCGTCCGCGCTGGCCTCCAAGGCCACGGGTTTCCCCATCGCTAAGGCCGCCGCGCGCTTGGCTGTGGGCTACACGCTCGACGAGATCGTCAACGACATTACCAAGGCAACGCCTGCCTGCTTTGAGCCCACGATTGACTACTGCGTCGTTAAGGTGCCGCGCTTTGCCTTCGAGAAGTTCAAGGGAACCGACCCCACGCTCACCACGCGCATGAAGGCCGTGGGCGAGATCATGGCGATCGGCCGCACCTTTGAGGAGGCCTTTGGCAAGGCTATGCGCTCGCTGGAGGACGGCCACCAGGGCATTTGCGCCGGTGGCAAGGAGGGTGCCGACAAGCTGGGCGACGACGAGCTCGCTCAGGCCGTGGCAACCCCGACCGAGCACCGCATCTTCTTTGTGGTCGAGGCCCTGCGTCGCGGCTGGGACATCGCCCGCATCCATGCCATCTGCGGTATCGATCCGTGGTACCTCAACCGTATCAACGACATGGTGCAGGTCCAGGAGAGCATCCGCGGCCTGCGTGTGGAGGATATCGACGCCGACGCGATGCGCCTGCTCAAGCAGTACGGCACGAGCGATGCCGAGATCGCCGCGCTGACCGGCTCGGACGAGCGCTTTGTGCGCGCCTACCGCAAGGGCCTGGGCGTGGTTCCCAGCATGAAGACGGTCGATACCTGCGCTGCGGAGTTCTCGAGCGCCACGGAGTACCACTACAAGACGTACGAGAACATCTACCGCACGAGCCCGGATGCCAAGAAGTGCGTGGCTCCCGACGAGACCACGCCGGCGGACAAGCCCAAGGCGATGATCCTGGGCGCCGGCCCCAACCGCATTGGACAGGGTATCGAGTTCGATTACTGCTGCGTGCACGCGAGCTACGCGCTGGCGGCCCGCGGCTTTGAGACCATCATGGTCAACTGCAACCCCGAGACCGTCTCGACCGACTACGACACGTCCGACCGCCTTTACTTTGAGCCGCTCACCTACGAGGACGTCATGGACGTTATCGATGTTGAGCGCCCCGACGGCGTCGTGGTGACGCTCGGCGGCCAGACCCCGCTTAAGCTGGCGCGCATGCTCGAGGAGAGCGGCGTGAACATCATGGGTACCAAGCCCGATGCCATCGACTTTGCCGAGGACCGCGAGCGCTTCGCCGCTCTGCTTGACAAACTGGGCATCATGTACCCGCCGGCGGGTCAGGCCACCTCGTTTGAGGAGGCCGAGGCCGTTGCCGCACACATTGGCTACCCGCTGCTGGTGCGTCCGAGCTACGTGCTGGGCGGCCGCGGCATGATGATCGCCTACGATGCCGAGCATCTGCGCGATTACATGGCCGAGGCTGCGCGCATTAGCCCCGACTACCCGGTGTATCTGGATCGCTTCTTGGAGGGTGCGATCGAGTCCGATGTCGACGCCCTGTGCGATGGCGAAGAGGTCTACATCGGCGGCATTCTGGAGCATATCGAGGAGGCCGGTATTCACTCCGGCGACTCTGCGACCTGCATTCCGCCGTTCAGCTTTAGCGAGAGCCTGCAGGCGAAGCTCCGTGAGACCACGCGCCGCATCGCGATGGCGCTGGGCGTACGCGGCCTGGTCAACGTACAGTATGCCATCAAGGGCGAGACCGTTTACGTGATCGAGGCCAACCCGCGTGCCAGCCGTACCGTGCCGTTTATCTCCAAGGCCACCGGCGTGCCGCTGGCCAAGTGCGCGGCGCGTATCATGGCGGGCGATTCCATCGCGAGCCTGGGCCTGCCGAGCGACGAGCGCCAGCTGGACTGGTTCTGCATGAAGGAAGCCGTTATGCCCTGGGGTCGTTTCCCGGGCGCTGACGTTATCCTGGGGCCCGAGATGAAGTCGACGGGCGAGGTCATGGGTATCGCCAAGAGCTATCCCGAGGCATACGCCAAGACGCAGCTGGCGATTGACTACAAGCTGCCCGACCCGAGCGCCGGTAAGGTGTTCATTAGCGTGTGCGACCGCGACAAGCGTCATATCCTTTCGGTCGCCCGTATCCTGCGCTATCTGGGCTTTGATATCTGCTCCACCGAGGGTACGGCGCGCGTGCTGCGCGGCGGCAACGTGACGTGCGAGGTCGTGGAGAAGATTAGCGGCCCGCACGACGGCGAGCGTCCCAACATCGGTGACCTGATCGCCGATGGCAAGATTGCGGTAATCATCAACACGCCGTACGGTCCGGGCTCGCGTGGCGATGGCTACCTGCTGCGTACCGAGGCGGTGCGCCGCGGCGTGACCTGCGTGACCGCGATGTCTGCCGCCAACACGTACGTGAGTGCCATCGAGGCCGTGCGCGAGGACCAGCAGGGTCACGGCAGTGCCAACGACATGGGCA
>USEF01000090.1 GCA_900553475.1 uncultured Collinsella sp.
CTGATTTTTTGGAATGAAGGGGGCTCCTTGTTGGCAAGGAGCCCCCTTCTGCTTTTGGTTACTTCGGGATTGTGGGTGCTTCTTTATTTGGCGTCGGCCCAGGTTATGCCGGTGCTGGCTTCGGCGATTAGGGGGACGCGGAGGTCCACTACGTGTTCCATGACGTCGCGGACCATGGCGGTGAGGCGCTCGACTTCGTCGACGGGGCACTCAAAGTCCAGTTCGTCGTGCACCTGTAAGATCATGTGGGCGGCAAAGCCCTCTTCTTCCAGGCGGCGGCTTACGCGGGCCATGGCGATCTTGATGATGTCGGCCGCGGTGCCCTGCATGGGATGGTTCATGGCCGTGCGCTCGCCAAAGCCGCGAAGTTGCGGATTTTTGGCCTTGAGCTCGGGAATATGGCGTCTGCGGCCATACATGGTCTCGGCGTAGCCCGTCTGCTTGGCACGTGCCACCACGCTGTCGAGGAACATACGCACGCCCGGATAGGCCTCGTAGTAACGGTCGATCATGTCGCGTGCCTCGACCATCGAGATATGCAGCGACTGCGACAGGCCGTAGGCCTGCTGACCATACACGATGCCAAAGTTCACGGCCTTGGCGCGACTGCGCAGGTCGGGCGTTACCTCGGACACCGGCACACCAAACACGCGCGCCGCCGTCTCGGCATGGAAGTCCTCGCCCTCGTTAAAGGCGCGCACCAAGTGCTCGTCACCCGAGAGATGTGCCAGCAGACGCAGCTCTATCTGCGAGTAGTCCACCGCCAAAAAGACGCTTCCTTCGCCTGCCGAAAACGCCGTCTTGACGGTACGACCCAGCTCCGAGCGCGTCGGGATGTTCTGCAGGTTCGGGTCGCTCGAGGACAGACGCCCCGTTGCCGTGATGGTCTGATTGTACGTGGTGTGCACGCGACCGTCACCACGGCGCAGCGGGCCCAGCGTATCCAGATAGGTGGACTTGATTTTGGACTTTTCACGCCAATCCAAGATCAGACGCACGATTTCGTGGTCGCGGGCAAGGTCGCTCAACACCTTGGCGTTGGTCGAATAGTAGCCGCGCTTAGTCTTCTTGAGGCCCTTGGTCGGAAGCCCCATCACATCAAAGAGCACATGCGACAGCTGCATGGGACTGCCGATGTTAAAGGTCTCGTCACCCGCCAGGTCGCGAATACTGCGCTCAACCTCGGTAATCTGGGTCGCCAGACCCTCGGACAGACTGTGCAGGCGGTCGGGATCCACGAGCATGCCCGCGCGCTCCATCTTGGCAAGCACCGGCACGAGCGGCATCTCGATGCCATCGAACACGTTGGCGGCATTCTCGAGGGCCATGCGGTCGCGCAGCGGTGCGACCAGCACCAGCGTCAAGGCCGCCGTGCGAGCGGCAGGCGCCGGAGCGTCCTCACCAGCACCCTCTGCGCCGCGCGCCGCAGGCAGCGCCATCTGCAGATACGTATCGGCCAGATATGCCTCATCGAACTCGGAGCGATCGGAATCCAGCAGATAGGCAGCGACCACGGTATCGAAGATACGCGTGGAATCGGTAGCGAGCGGATCCATGAGCTCGAGTTCAGAAGAATCGATGGGCGAAAGCTCGTGCAACAACGCCTTCATATCCGGGCTCGCCACGCGGCCCTCCACAAACAGGCGCGCAAGCACGCCGGCAATCACGCCGTGGGCGAAGTTGAAGCCATCGACTACGGCAGTGGTACCGCCGTCGCCCTCCTCGAGCGCGAACAGGCCCTTGGACGTCGCCAACCACAGCGTGCGCGTCAGTCCAAAGAGCGCGCCCTCTTCCTTGTCGTCGTCCACCACGGCGGCGACCCACTCGCCGGCATCAATCGCGCGGGAAACCTCAGCCGCAACGGCACCAAGCGCGTCGGCATCGCCGGCGGCTGCGCGAACCATCGCAGGTATCTCAAACACACTGGAGGCAGCAGCAGCCCCGCCCTCGCCGCCGATCAGCGCCAAGAAACGGTTCTGCATGGCGGTGATACCAAGCGTGCCCAGCGCCGCGGACACTTCGTCGGCAGAAAACGCCGGGAAGGACGTTTCGTCAAAGTCGAGCTCGACGGGCGCATCGGTGCGAATGGTTGCGACCTTGCGGCTCAGCAGCGCATCGTCGATGTGCGCACGCAGGTTCTCGCCCATCTTGCCCTTGACCTCGTCGGCATGCGCGATGACCTCGTCCAAGCTGCCGTACTGTGCGATGAGCGCGCTCGCCTTTTTGGGGCCGATGCCCGGTACGCCGGGAATGTTGTCCGACGTATCGCCCTTTAGACCGTAAAAATCGGGCACGAGCGCCGGCGTAATGCCGTGATACAGGTCGTCCACGCTCTCGGGCGTCATGATCGCCACGTCGGACAGGCCCTTGCGGGTCGAGACCACGTTGACGTGCTCGGTCACGAGTTGATACATGTCGCGGTCGCCGGTCACCAGCAGCATGTCGCAGCCGGCCTCTTCACCCAGGCGCGCCATGGTTCCCAGGATATCGTCGCCTTCCCAGCCCTCGGACTGCAGAATCGGCACGTTGAGCGCGGTGAGCAGCTCCTTGATCATCGGAAACTGCGCATGCAGATCGGGGTCCATGGGCGGGCGTTGCGCCTTATACTGCGGCAGCATCTCCATGCGCACGCGCGGTTTGCCCTTGTCAAACGCCACGACCACACCGTCGGGGTTAAAGGCATCGATCATCTTAAGAAACATGTTCAGAAAGCCAAAGATCGCGTTGGTGGGGCGCCCGTCCGGCGCATTCATGGTGGGCGGCACGGCGTGGAAGGCGCGGTGCATGAGCGAGTTGCCGTCGATAACGGCAAAGGTGCGGCGCTTGTCAGACATATTGAATACCTCGCTTTGGGCTGGGCACGGTTTGCTCACACCAGTTTACACGCTCCCCGCCCCGCGGCCACCGCACATCAGGCTTCCCTGCCGCCGCGGGCCCGCGCGTGATACGATGGCTCACGGTACATCAACCAGCACGATCGATCCGAAAGGAGCCTGCGTCATGGAGCGTCCCTGCGCATGGAAAAAGTACACGCCACAGCAAGTCGAGGAACTCGAGGAGCTTTGCCGCGGCTATAAGCAGTTTTTGAGCGAGAATAAGACCGAGCGCCTGTGCGTCAAGACCGGCATCAAGATGGCCGAGGAGGCGGGCTACGTCGACTTGGAGACCGTGATTGCCGAGGGCCGCACGCTCAAGGCCGGCGACAAGGTGTACGCCGCCAATCACGGCAAAGACCTCATGCTCGTCAACCTGGGCACCGTCCCGCTCGAGCAGGGCTTTAACATCCTGGGTGCTCACGTGGACTCGCCGCGCCTGGACCTTAAGCAGAATCCCGCCTTCGAGGCCGGCGACATGGCCTACCTCGACACGCACTACTACGGCGGCGTCAAGAGCTACCACTGGGTGGCCTCCCCGCTTGCACTCGTGGGCGTCATCTGCAAAAAGGACGGCACCACCGTCGACATCAACATCGGCGACAAGGCAGACGATCCGGTCTTTACCATCTCCGACCTGCTGATCCACCTCTCGAGCGAGCAGATGTCCAAGCCCGCCAAGGACGCCGTCGACGCCGAGATCCTCGACGTGATCGTGGGCGGCCGTCCCGTCAAGTTTGACGAGGACGACAAGGACGCTCCCAAGGAGCCCGTCAAGCAGATGTTCCTGGACATCCTCAAGGAGCAGTACGGCGTCGAGGAGGAGGACTTCCTCTCCGCCGAGATCGAGGTCGTGCCCGCCGGTCCCGCCCGCGACATGGGCCTCGACCGCTCCATGATTTTGGGCTATGGCCACGACGATCGTGTCTGCGCCTATCCGTCCATGCTCGCCCAGATCGACGTCGCCAACGTGGAGCGCACGAGCATCACGCTCATCGTCGATAAGGAGGAGATCGGCTCCGACGGCGCCACCGGTATGACGAGCCGCTTCTTCGAGAACACCGTCGCCGAGATCATGACGCTCGCCGGCGAGGATAGCCCGCTGGCCCTGCGCCGCGCGCTCGCCCGCAGCCGCATGCTCTCCTCCGACGTGTCCGCCGGTTTCGACCCGGGCTATGCCGGCAAGTTCGAGACGAAGAACGCCGCCTTTATGGGTCGTGGCCTGTGCTTTAACAAGTACACGGGCAGCCGCGGCAAGGGCGGTTCCAACGACGCCGATGCCGAGTACGTGGCCCTCGTCCGCGACATCATGGACGAGGCCGGCGTGGACTTCCAGACCTGTGAGCTCGGTCGCGTCAACGCGGGCGGTGGCGGCACCATCGCCTACATCATGGCCAAGTATGGCATGAACGTCATCGACTCCGGCGTTGCCGTCCTGTCCATGCACGCCCTGTGGGAGGTCGCCAACAAGGCCGATATCTACGAGGCCTACCGCGGCTACAAGGCCTTCATCGAGCGAGCCTAACCAACCCTTCATCAGTTGCGGTGAAATACGGACTAAACTGGCCCATAAACGGCCAAAACAGACCGTATTCCACCGCAACTTCCTTTTTGGCAGAGGAGAGTCCATGCTGCAGGTCATCATTTCGCCCGCCAAGCAGATGCGCGCGGCCCAAGATGCTTTTGAAGTCCTGGACATACCGCCTTTTGCGCACGAAACGGCTCGCCTCCACCGCGCACTGCTAGATATCGAACGAAATGAAGGCAGCGGCGGTCTGCAGACGCTATGGAACGTAAGTGACAAACTGCTGGGGCCTTGCCTCAACACCCTGCATGAGTTCGGGCCCATCCTGAAAAACGGCGATCTCGACAATCCCGCACTCGCCCGACACCTCTCCCCCGCCGTCATGTCCTACCACGGCATCCAATACCAAAGTATGGCGCCCGAGGTCATGGATGCCGCACAGCTCGACTGGCTGCAAAACCATCTCTGGATCCTCTCGGGCCTTTACGGATGCGTACGCCCCTTTCATGCCGTTGAACCGTATCGGCTGGAGATGGGCGCAAAGCTTGCCGTCGACGATGCCCGAGACCTCTACGCGTTTTGGGGCGACAAGCTCGCACGGACCATCGCTCCGGCGAGCTCCAACGCTACGATCGTCAATCTCGCCAGCGCGGAGTACGCCAAAGCCGTTCTGCCCCACCTCGCGGGCGACGCCACAGTCGTCACGCGCCTCTTTGGTGAAGGCATCCGCAACGGCAAGCCCATCCAGCGCTCGACCGCCAGCAAAAAGGCGCGCGGCTCCATGGTGCGCTGGATGGCGGAAAACAAGGTCGAGGATGTAAGCGGGCTCACCGCATTCGACGTTGGCTATCGTCACCTTCCCGAGCTTTCAAATAAAAACACTTTGGTCTTCCTGAACGAACGGGCCTTGTAGGACCACCGCTACTCTTGAATGTACTGCCTAGGCACGACGTCTATTCCGCCAAGCCGTCGGCTTTGGCAATTTCATTTGTCGTGCCGTCCTGATAGGTAATCTTGACATGCTCAACCTCGGACACCTTGACGCCCGACGGAGGCTCCAGACGCCATTCCGCCAGGGCGATATCCATGGTCGTGGGCACATCTCCTTGATCTTTGAGCTTCACCGTCAGCGTTTTGAGCGCCGCGTCAAACGTCACGCGTTCGATTTCTTCGCCTGGAATGGACCCACCACTCAGCTGCAACTGCACAAACTCATCGCGCGGGTACCAATAATCGCCCGGAATGGCGAGCGTATTGGCATTACCGCCAGTACTCCTCACCGCCATAATCGGTAGGCTATCATCGGCCTCAAACTCCCAGGCAGCGCCGCCGCGACCGCCAAACGTCCAAATACAAAAGGCAATCACCAGCACGGCAAGCACCGCAAAGCCAATCGCGACCAACCCATGGTGCGCACGGCCCTCCTCGGCCGATATGTCCCATTGCGTCTCTCGATATAGATGCTTGTCTTCCATGTACGCCTCCCCACAGGCACGTTCGTTAGGCCAATCGTACCCATTCAGGCTATACTTGAGCCCACTACATAAACGGGGAGCTTGCAGGACCAGACGGCAGGCTGAGATTGGGCGCGCCCGCCCTGACCCGCAAACCTGATATGGGTAATGCCAACGAAGGGAGCCGTGCCAATGAGCACACAGACCGAGTCCAAGCTTGTCACGCAAATCGACTTCGCCCGCGCCGGACAGATCACGCCGCAGATGAAGGAAGTCGCCGAGCGCGAGCATCGCGACCCCGAGTACATCCGCGAGCGCGTGGCCGACGGCCGCATCGCCATTCCCGCCAACATCGTGCACATCAAAAAGGGCATGCGCGCCTTTGGTGTCGGCGAGGGCCTGTCCACCAAGGTCAACGTGAACTTGGGCATCTCGGGCGACAAGGCCGATGCCGCCGAGGAATGGAAGAAGGTCAAGATCGCTGAGGACTTTGGCGCCGACGCCATCATGGACCTCTCCAACTCGGGCAAGACGCGCCAGTTCCGCCAGCAGCTCATCGACGAGACGCCGCTCATGGTAGGCACCGTCCCCATGTACGACGCCATCGGCTACATGGAAAAGCCGCTGGTCAAGCTCACCAAGGACGACCTGTTCGAGGTCGTGCGCGCGCACGCCGAGGACGGCGTGGACTTTATGACCATTCACTGCGGCATCAACAAGTCGGTCACCAAGACCTTTAAGGAGACCGGTCGCCTGATGAACATCGTCAGCCGCGGCGGCTCGCTGCTGTTTGG
>USEF01000091.1 GCA_900553475.1 uncultured Collinsella sp.
CCTCGCGGCCTCCCCCTTTTTGCGTTTATGGGGCGTAAATGACTCTATTACACCAGACGATCTTATCGTTTTTGGTATTGAGCCTTTATTTAAAGAAGATAAATCGAATAACAAGGGCAACTGCTATGGCCACAATGATCAAAAGCAGGATTGTCAGTCGATGCTGCTTGCGTCGTTTACTTGATGAAACGAAGATTGATTTTCCCTGTTTTGGCGTTTCGAGATAGCGAGCCGAATGCGTCAAGGTTTGCTTTGGTCGAGGACCTCTTTGTTGATGAGTGGCGGATGCTTTCATCGGCTCATCACTAGCTGCGCTGTTTTTAGATAATGGTGCGTCTTTCAGATATACAGGGTCTCCCGAGGCGACGCCCATATGTTTACGCCCCGTTTGGGCATCCTCGAGTGTTTGATATCGATTTCTCGTCACATACTCGGGCTCTGCATCATTAATGGGCTCTTGCGAGATGTGGGGGCGATGGAACCGTGGCGGCTGCGTGGAAGTATCTCCCCCCTGCGTCGGCATAAACATATTGTTCTGGTTTTGGTCGTCCATGATGCCCTTTAGCTCGTTGCCAACAACGTGTACGCGCTCATTGTAAGCCCCTTGTTATTTGTAGCTGTGGACATACTCGTAATTTAAGCTCTGGTTCAAAGAACCTTAACCTTCCTAAAACCTTAGTGCTACACACTTAGATATGCTTATAGTACTGGACTCAAAAAACTTTATAGTCGATGTATATATGAGCATCGGGTGGGCATATATAAGAGCGTCAAAAGAAGTCCCAGTCACCTAGAAGATGACTCGGCAGCCCTATAAAGGAGTGGTAAACATGGCAAGCATGGTTCCTTATCGTTCGGTTTTTGGCGTTCGTCCCTCTGCAAGCTCGCTGTTCGATCTGTTTGATGATATGAGTGACCTAGCGAACGGCTCGATTGCCTCTAAGGCGTTCCCCGTTGACGTTGAGGATAAGGGCGATGGCTATGAGGTCAAGGCTTATCTTACCGGCGTCGCCAAGGACGATATCGATGTCGAGCTTAACGAGGGCCGTCTGTCCATTAGCGTGAATGTTGAGGAAGACGAGGAGAACGAGGGCAAGAACTTCCTGCAGAAGGAGTTCAGCTCGTACAGCGCGACCCGTGGCGTGTATCTTAAGGACGCTTCGAGCGAGGGCCTCTCGGCTAAGTACGCTGACGGCATCCTGACCGTTACGGTTCCCAAGATCGTCGAGAAGAAGAACGTTACGAAGATCTCCATCGACTAACTTCGTTGGTGTTCTGAGCTATTAAAAGATAACAAAAGGGGCTGGGAAGCGATTCCCGGCCCCTTTTGCTGTCTAGGAAAGCCTATTGAATGGTTGCTGGCCGATACTGGCTTGCGGGGCGTATCGAGAGTTTTCGCGATCCTTGGAGAAGGGTGGCGGAGCTGCCGACCTCGTCATCCAGGGTTGCGGCTAGAGCTTTGGCATAGCTTTTGACGGTAAGGCTCGGACGATTGTTATCTTGGCTGATATGCATGGCAATGAGCTGTTCGGTGCGATCGGTAACAAGTTCGCGCGCGGCTTCGGCGGCTTGGTCGTTGGAGAGGTGTCCCCTTGCAGACAGGATACGCTCCTGAAGAAAGCGGGGATATTCTCCCTCGCGCAGCATGGCCACATCGTGGTTGCTTTCGAGCGCGAGGAGTCGACAATCTTTTAGGGTGTTCATGGCCTGGCTCGATAGCTCTCCGGTGTCGGTGGCAAAGCCGATGGAATCATCGAGAGCATTGAATCGATAGCCGACAGGATTGATGACATCGTGTGATGTTGAGTAGGTTTGCACGTGGATGCCGGCAATGGATAGGGTGTCACCGGGATCGAATTCCTCGACAGGCAGATGTGAAAGATTTTCTTTGTTCGAAAGTGTGCCCCTGCTGGCAAAGAGGGGGCCGTGCCAGTGCTTGCACCAGACATCGAGACCCTTGATGTGATCGCTATGCTCATGAGTAATGAGAAGAGCCGAGACGTTGTCTGCCGAGAGTCCCAGTTCTGCCATGCGCTTTAATGTCTCGCGGCGAGAAAGACCGTCGTCAATCATGATGAGCCCCCGGGGGCCTTCGATGAGCGCGCAGTTGCCTTTTGAGCCGCTGCCAAGGATATGAAGGTGCAGACGAGACATAAGATTCCAAAGGATACAATGGGTGCGGACGAATAGAGGAGGAAGCAAATGCCTACGGTATCACAGCATTACGGACACCATGCCGTGCCCGGGGCAGTCGATGAGACCCGAACGAGGCAGCAGGCTGCTCCTGTCGTGCTCATGGTATCAGGCGGCGCGGACTCGACGGCACTGCTTCTTATGGCGTGCACATCAAAGCTGGATATCCAAGACGGGCGCGGTGTTGCACCCATTGCTCGCGAGCGCCTGCATGTGCTGCATGTAAACCATCATCTGCGCGGCAAGGCGTCCGATGGCGACGAGGCCTTTGTGCGTGAGCTCTGCGCGAAATATGGTTTACCGCTGTGCGTGGAGCACGCTTATTTTGATGGGGAGTCGGGCAATATTGAGGCCGCGGCCCGCGAGGTGCGCTATGCCGCGGCGCGGAGGTATGTTCGCGAACTCTGCGCCCAGACGGGGGCGCCGCGAACGGCGGCTCGTATCTGCACCGCGCACACGTCTTCGGATCGCGCGGAAACGTTTTTGATGAACGCGATTAAGGGTTCGGGGCCCGCTGGTCTATCGAGCATTCCTCGCCGGAGGAATATCGTGGTGCGTCCCTTGCTCGACCTAACTCATGGCGAGCTTGTGGGCTATCTACAGGTACATGGTCAGCCGTGGCGTGAAGACGAGAGCAATGAGGATATCTCGTATCTGCGAAACTACGTGCGCCATCGGGTAATGCCAGTGGTGGCACAGCGTAATGCGAGCGTGTGCAAGACGATTGGCGCCGCCTGTGAGATCTTGGGTGACGAAGACGCGTTTCTATCCCAGCTGTCGGCGCAGGCGTTTCGAAGCTGCCTGCGCAAGGAGGCGGCGGGCGCGCTAGTGCTCGATGCCAGACGCCTTGCTGCGGCCGAGGTGGTAATCGCGCGGCGCATCGTGCGACTGGCGATTAAGCGCATCGATCCGGACGCTCGTCCAGAGATGCGACATGTGGAGCGAGTCCTTTCCTGCGTTGCCGAGGGCGCCGGCTCGGTCACGCTTCCGGCGGGGATTGACGCACGCATTGAGTTTGGCATGCTGGCGTTTAAGGCGCCGGCGGCTCGCGAGGGCCTGGTCGCGGACTGGGTTACCGTACCCGGTCGTTTGCCGTTGGGCGGGGGACGTATGCTGGTCACAGAACCGATGGCCGTTGAGCCGGGATGCGATATCGTGCGTCGCGCCCGTGAGCTTGCGGCTGCCGGGGAAGTGACAGCTTTGGTAGACGCGGCTGCCCTGGGTTTTGCCGACAGCGATAGTGAGCGGATCCTGGCGGGCTCGCGTGGCAAGATCCCTGTCGAGGCGCGATTGGCGCGCCTGTGGGTGGACGGTCCCGCACCGGGAGACGTGATGTGCCCGTTAGGGATGAGTGGCCGAAGCAAGAAAGTATCCGACTTGCTAGGCGAGGCTCGCATTCCCGTTTCCGAGCGCGCCGGCGTGCCCATGGTGAGGACGGCGCCGGGAGGTGCCGTGGTGTGGGTCGCCGGAGTTCGCGCGGACGAGCGTTTTAAGTGCACGGCCGCAACGCGCGTGGCATATCTGCTTCGTGTGGTCGATGCGGAATAGCGTCCTACGCCAGCTATTCTGTGCGGCGTTGACGGTATTCCCGCGCTGATGGTGCGCGGGCTGGAAAATATACCCCGTGCGCTGCTAGAATGTGTAGTTCGCGTCCATACGGCGGTGTGTGGGCGATTAAGCACAAGAAAGGGTTGTCATGGCTTCTCAACATCCGGATATCGAGAAGGTTCTGTTTACGCAGGAGGATATCGACGGCATCGTTTCTCGCCTGGGCGAGGAGATCACTCGCGACTACGCGGGTAAGGATCTGGTGCTGATCGCGGTTCTGCGCGGTGCCGTTGTCTTTATGGGCGACCTGATGCGCAAGATTGAGCTACCGACCAACATCGATTTCATGGCTGTTTCGAGCTATGGCGACGGTGTGAAGTCTTCGGGCATCGTGCGTATCATTAAGGATCTGGATATCGACATCCGTGGTCGCGACGTGCTGATCGTCGAGGACATTCTGGACTCGGGCCTGACCCTCAAGTACCTGATGAAGAACCTCGAGAGCCGCAAGCCCGCTTCGCTGGAGGTCGCTGCCTTCCTGTGGAAGGACGTTGAGGACCGCACCTCGGCCATCACGCCCAAGTATGTTGGAACCCATTGCCCCGATGCCTTTGTGGTGGGCTACGGCCTCGACTATGCCGAGCGCTATCGCAACCTTCCGTATCTGGGCATTTTGAAACCGGAGGTTTATTCGTAAGATGCCCGACGACCATAACGATAACAATTCCCAGACTCCCCGGGAGCCTAAGATCCCGGGGATGCCCGGAGGCAAGAAGCCCACGCGTACGGGCTGGCTGTATTTTCTTTTGGCTTGCGCGCTTCTGGGCTATGCCTTCTTTAATATGGGTTCCGGCTTTGCCAGCTCCAGCAATACCGTTAAGCTCGCGACGAGCGAGATGGTCAGCGCCATCAAGCAGGATTGCGTCGAAGATCTGACCTATACGGTTCAAGACGGAAGCGTGACGGGTCATTACTGGAAGACAAAAAAGGACAAGGGCGATACGAGCGAGCTCAAGAGCTTCTCTTCGACCTATGTCGGCTCCGATTCGCTTGCCGAGCTCATGGCGGAGCACCCCGATACCAAGTACATCGTCAACACCAACGATCCCGATTTTTGGGGCGACTTGGCGATGAGTGTGCTTCCGACGATCGCCCTTATCGCCATCATGTTCTACTTTATGCGCCAGATGATGGGCGCCAACAACAGGAACATGCAGTTTGGCAAGACCAACGCCAAGACCAACGAGGCCACACGCCCCAAGGTCAAGTTTGAAGACGTTGCCGGAGTGGACGAGGCAGTCGAGGAGCTCGAGGAGATCCGTGACTTTTTGAGCGATCCGGATCGCTATCGCAAGCTGGGCGCCAAGATCCCGCGTGGCGTGTTGCTGGTTGGCCCTCCGGGCACCGGTAAAACGCTGCTGGCCAAGGCCGTTGCCGGCGAGGCGGGCGTGCCGTTCTTTAGCATCTCGGGTTCCGACTTTGTCGAGATGTTCGTAGGTGTCGGCGCCAGCCGTGTGCGTGACCTCTTTAAGGAGGCCAAGTCCCAGGCCCCGTCGATCATCTTCATCGATGAGATCGATGCCGTGGGACGTCAGCGCGGAGCTGGCTTGGGCGGCGGTCACGACGAGCGCGAGCAGACGCTCAACCAGCTGCTGGTCGAGATGGACGGCTTTGAGGAAAGCGAGTCGGTCATCCTGATCGCCGCCACCAACCGCCCCGACATTCTGGATCCGGCGCTGCTGCGTCCCGGTCGTTTTGACCGTCAGGTTACGGTCGACCGTCCGGATGTGAAGGGCCGCGAGCAGATCTTGCGCGTGCATGCCGAGAACAAGCCGATGGACGAGGACGTTAAGTTTGAGAAGCTCGCCCAGATGACCGTTGGCTTCACTGGTGCCGATCTGGCAAATCTGCTCAACGAGTCTGCGCTGTTGGCTGCCCGCCGCCATCGTTCCGTGATCTCGATGGACGAGGTCGAGGAATCGATGGAGCGCGTGATTGCCGGACCGCAGCGCAAGGGTCGCGTGATGACCGAGGCCGAGCGCACCACGATTGCCTACCACGAGAGCGGTCACGCCCTGGTGGGTCACATCCTGGAGCACTCCGATCCGGTCCACAAGATCTCGATCGTCAGCCGCGGCCAGGCGCTGGGCTACACGCTGCAGCTTCCGCAGGAGGACCACTTCCTCAAGACCAAGAACGAGATGCTCGACGAGCTCGCCGTGTTCTTGGGCGGTCGCGTTGCCGAGGAGCTCATGTGCGATGACATCACGTCGGGCGCGAGCAACGATCTGGAGCGCGCAACCAAGATGGCGCGCGAGATGGTCACGCGCCTGGGCATGAGCGAGGAGCTGGGCACGCAAGTGTTTGGCGAGGCGCAACATCAGGTGTTCCTTGGTCGCGATTACGCCGATCACCAGGATTACTCCGAGGAGACGGCGCGCCGCATCGATATCGAGGTCCAGCGCATTATGCGTGAGGCCCATCGTCGTGCGGTCGAGATTCTGGACGCCCGTCGCGATCAGCTCGATCTGATGGCGAAGGTGCTGCTTGAGCGCGAGACCGTCGAGGGCGACGCCGTGAACGCCCTGCTCGACAACGAGTGGAATGCCTACCTTGAGCGCGAGGGCGATATCCTGGCGGCCAAGGAGGAGCGCAATGCCAAGGCGGCCGGCATGCCGACCAAGAAGCGCGTGCCTCGAATGAGCGAGGAGGAGCTGGCGGCTGATGCCGCGGCCTTTGCGCAGGCGGCCATGCAGGAGGATGCCGAAGCCGCATCCGATGATGCTGACGATGACCAGGATCTCGCCAATGAACATGCCGATGTTGGACTTTTTGGCCTCTGTGCTGTTTTTGGCGGAGGCAAAGCGCTGCAG
>USEF01000092.1 GCA_900553475.1 uncultured Collinsella sp.
AAGACACGGAACGGGGCTTTTGTGGTTTGCAGGAAAGGCGCTCAGGACACCACGGCGTTGGTTTTCAGCCACTCCATCACAGCCGTCTGCAGGGCGGTCTGATGGACGAAGTTGTCGCCGTAGGAGCTGCCGGAGTAAGAAGCGGCAGCGGCATCCAGCTGCTCCTGGGTGGGCTCGCCCATCACGACAGTGCGCGTCATGTCGGAGCGGTAATCACAGTAGCCCGCGCCGTAATCCATGAGGACAAAGTCGCCCTTCTCGATCACGCGGTCGCTCGGCACGGCATGCGGGTTGGCGGTGTTGGGACCGCTCGCTACGATGGAGCCGAAGGCAAGGCTGTCAGCGCCATTGGCGAACATAAAGTTCTCGAGCTCGTTGCGAACCTGCTTCTCGGTCATACCGGGCTTAATAAAGCCGAGCATGTGCTGGAAGGCGGCGTCAGTGATCGACTGTGCATGGCGCATGAGCTCGATCTCCTCGGCATCCTTGATGGCGCGCATCTTGCGGATGTCGTCATGCATCAGTGGCAGCATGCAGGCAACGGAGCGGTCCTCCAGGCCGCGCTGAATACCCTGGTAGAAGTTAATCTGCATATCGTCCTCGACAGCGCAGACGCGGCACTTGTTGGCCGCGATCTTGCCGGCGACCCAACCGGGGATGGTGCCCTCATCCATGTCGTAGACCCAGGGGCTGCCGGCGGGCGTGTTCTCCTCAAAGCTGTTGAGGTAGCGCGAGTCGGTGTGGAACAGGCACTGGTCGGCCGTAATAAACGCAGCGTGCGGGAACTCGAAGGTGTAGTCGAAGACGCCCTTAACGCCCGTAAGCCAACGAAGGTTGGCCTCGTCGCGCACCACGATGGCGTCGTAGCCACGCTCGACCATAAGGGCACGGACACGCTCGATACGACCGGCAGGACCGGCAGCAAACTCAGACATGCAGATTCCTTTCTTGTTGTCTCTATATAGACGGGACGGGTCTCAACCGAACGACGGAATCGCATGCGATCCGCAACCGATTGGAAACCCGCCCCTCAACATGATACGAAAGAGGATGGAAGTCAATAAATCTTAGAGAAGTTCTTTACGAGAAGCCAAGTAGGCGTGAGCATGGCGCTTAAGAACCTCGTCCTCAACGTTCGTTAGGCGAATGGCGCCGAGTGCCGCGGGCAGCGGCAACATGCTGCGGTTCGAGCGTGCAAACTGCTGCTTGCGGAACTCCTCGATATATGCGGCAGACTCCAGATCGAAGGCAAGTTCCTCGATACCAAAGTCCTCCAAGCAGTCATCGACCTCAAAGACGTAATCGATATCGAAATCGCAGGCATCATGTGCAAGGCGTGCCTCAAAGCGAATGCCCTCGGACAACAGCTGGTAGGCAGGGGCCTGCGAAGCGGCATCGCCCAAGCAGGCGCGCAGGGTACGCTCCCCCGTCTTGCCAAAATCGAGCGCATGGCGAGCGCTCGGGTTCGTGGCCATCAGTACGTCCTTGCGGGCAGTCTGAGACCATTGAACGGCATTGACGAGCGCGACCTCCTCGCCCGCGAGAATCTCGGGGACGGTCTCAGTAAACTGATTCCAACGGGACTTACTGCTCGAAAGCATGGTGCCAACAAGTACCACATAGCCGAGCTTGAGGTCCTCGGGGTCCGCCTCGCGAACAAGGTCGAGGTCACACACGACCAAGCCCGGTTCGGGACGGAACGCGATAGCGGGAAGCGCATTCGACGACGAGGCAATGAGCGGCTTCATGGTCGTCGCGACCGTGAGCATGGCGTCGAAGGTCGTCGGCAGCAGCGCGCACTCGGTTCGGCCACACCACTGGTTGGCGCACCAGCTAACAACCGAGCAGGTTGCGGCATCGCCAACGGCGACAACCAGATCGTCGCAGGTAATGCCGTTGGCAGACAAGGCTCCAAAGATAGCATCGGCATCGGCCAGCGTGGCACCAGCAGGCGAAACCTCAAGGGAGAACTGCGACACGGCAAAACCGGCGTCGACCAGCGCATGCTCGACGACCTCATCAAAACGTTCTGACGAGGCGGAGTTCCAAACCACCATCGCGCGCTTAGGCTTGCCCACAGCCGAGGCAAACATACGCGACAGCTCATCGAACGCGCCCAATCCGACACGGACATCGACGCTGCGGTTTTGGAAATTGATCAGTTGGCGGCGAATCATAGCAGTCCACGCTCCAAAAGCATCTCGGCACAAAGGTAGGAAACGTCCTCGAAGGACTTGTTGCGAATATCAAGGGTAATATCGGCGGCCTGGCGATACAGCGGACGGCGATGCTCAAACAAGCGCGCGGCATGCTCGGGCGAGCGGAAATCGGGGCGCGTGTCGGACCGACGAATCTGGCGAATCGAATCCTCAAAGTCGCCCTCGAGGTACACGCACGTACCCATTTCGTGCATCAGCTCAATATTCACCGGCGTCTCGACGATACCGCCACCGCACGAAACCAACAGACTGCGCTCGCTTTGGAGCGAACGGAGCGCCGAGGTCTCGAGCTCGCGAAAACGATCCTCACCCTCGGTCTCAAAAATCTCGGTTACCGACTTGCCGCAACGGCGGACGACTAGGCGGTCGGTATCGATAAAACGCCGCTTGAACATAGTGCCGACGTTGCGCGCGAGCGTCGATTTGCCCGCGCCCAAAAAGCCGATAAAGAAGATATGGTCGCAGCCGTGTTTGGTGTGCTGGGACATGACGAGACCTATTCCTCGCAGGGAAGGTCGCGCAGGGCCCGGCGCTCAAAGATACGGAAGATCTGCGTATACCACAGGTCCTGCGTGGCCTGCGGCTTTACCAGGATGGTATCGACGCCGGCGAAGTTGCCGCTCCACACGTCCGTGTAGAGCTGATCACCGATCAGCACCGCCTCGTCGGCCGTGGCGCCGAGGCGCTTAAGACCCGCCTTGAGGGCAAACGGCGCCGGCTTCATGGCATGGCTGATGGCCTCGAGTCCCAGCTCGCGTGCTGATGCCATGACCTGGTCGCGATGCCAGTTGTTGGACACCATGCACAGCTTAAAGCCTTTGGCGCGGGCGGTATCGAGCCAAGCGGAAACCGCAGCGGGAACCTGCTCGGTGTCGCGCGGCACCAGGGTGTTATCGCGATCGAGCAGAATGGCGCGTTTGCCGTCGGCCCAAAGGGTATCAAGGTCGATGCGATCGACCGAGGCAACGTAACGTTTGGGGCTAAAAATCCTCATGCTAATTCCAAGACTGTTGATGCTCTTCGTAGGTTTGCGAGAAGTACTCCTCGTCCTGCGTAATGTAGAAATACAGGTCATCGGAGTCGGTCGGCTCAAGCGTGGCCTTGAGTGCCTCGAGCGACGGAGAGCAGATGGGCGTGGGTGGCAGACCCTCATGCTTATAGGTGTTATACGGACTATCGCTCTGCAGGTCGTCGGCGGTAACCTCGCCACCGGTGACATACATCATGGTCGCATCGCTGTTGAGATAGCGCAGACCATCGAGCTTGCCGGCAAGACGGTTGTAGAAGACCGAGGCCACGTGCGCGCGCTGGTCGGCGTTGAGGCCCTCGCGCTCAACGATAGAGGCCAAGTTGACGATGTCGTAGTCGGACATCTCCACACCGTAGCGTTCCTTGATCTTGGCTTCGCAGCTCGCAAAGTCAAGCGACTTGTACTCGGTCTTAAACTGATCGAGCATAGCGCGAACCACGTCATCGGCCGTCGGCGAATCACCCAACGAATAAGTCTTGGGGAACAAGAAGCCCTCGAGCGAGTCGTTGGCGGCGCCCTTAAGGAAGCTATAGTCGTCCACGTAGTTGGAGGCCTTTGCCTGGTTGAGGAAGTCTTCCTTAGAGATGCTGTCGTAAGCCTGGGCCACACGGTCGGCGACTTGATCGACCGTTAGGCCCTCAGGGATAGTCAGCGCATTGGAGCCCGCGTTGGGGCCTTCCATGAGCTGCTGAACAACCTTGGTCGCATCCATGAGTGTGGTGAACGAATAAGTACCAGGCTTGAGCGACATATCGGCGTTGAGCTTTTTCACCGCCGCATAATAATCCTTGGGATTTTCGACGATATGGTTCTCGGAGAGAATCGAGGCGATAGTATCGCCCGAGGCACCGTCGGGAATCGTGATAGTAACTTGCTGGCCAGCAGCGACTTTCGCATCCTCACCGCCAAAGAAGCCCTTGACGGCTGGCACGACAAAGAAAACGATCGCGACAAGCGCAAGCACGGCGACGACGCCACCGATAATCATAGGCACCGGGGAGCTTTTCTTTTGTGTACCACGGCGGACGTGCGTGTTATAGCTCGAGCGCGTAGCCGGAGCAACGCCGTGGGAACCGAGAGCGTGATGCGAATGCGACTGGGGGGCCTGCACTCGCTGGGTAGATGCCTGCTGCTTAAAGCGGGTACCGCCTGCAGGCTGGGCCGAACGAGCAGAAGGCTGCTGAGCCGTCCGCTGAGCAGGCTGGGCCGAACGAGAGGAGGACTGCACCGGACGCGCGGCAGGCTGAGCTGCGCGCTGCGTCGGCTGCGCAGGGCGCTGACCAGGCTGAGTAGGGCGCGACGAGGGCTGACCCTGACGACTCTGCCGGCGCGGATCGGAAGCGCTAGGCATGCGAAACCTCCTCGTTTTTACGATCGAGCCATGTCTGCAAGAACAGGCTGGCGGCGATCATGTCAATCTTGCCCCTCATCTGCTTTTCGTTGAGTCCCTGCTCTCGCAGGATTCGCTTGGCCTCCTGCGAGGACAGACGCTCGTCCTCAAACTCCAGAGGAAGTTCGAGCTCGTCGGCAATCTTTTGGGCCACGGCGGCGACGCGCTCGGCCTGGGGGCCGGGCTCACCGGCCATGGTCAAGGGACGTCCGCTTACCAGGATATCGGGCTCATAGTCCTCCACCAGGTAGCGAAACGTCTTTGCCATGCCAGTGACCTCGGCAGCCGGAAGCACCTTGACAGGCATCGCCATCTTGCCATCACGGCTCGAGACGGCGATGCCAATCCTGGTCTCCCCTATGTCCAGCGCAAGCGCGACCACAGCGACTACTTAGGTTCTTAGGCGCCGAGCGCGGTCTTGGCGGCCGCAAGGGCATCGGCGATACCGGCAGCGTTCTTGCCACCGGCCTGGGCCATGTTGGGACGGCCGCCACCGCGACCATCGACCAGGCCCGCGATCTGCTTGATCACGTTGCCGGCGTGGAAACCGGCCTTCACGGCGTCATCGGAGCCGGCGGCGAGCAGGGCCGGGGTGCCCTTCTCGGTCACGCTGGCAACAACGCAGGCGACAGGGCCGGCGACCTTCTGGTGCACGGTATCCCAAACGTTGCGCAGGTCAGCGGCCTCGAGACCCTGAAGCTCAGCAACAACGAGCTTGTAGCCATTCAGCTCGACAGCACCCTCGATGGCGCTGGAGATCGCATCGGAGGAGCCACCAGTGAGCGCCTTCTTGAGCTTGTTGGACGTCTCGCGCAGCTCGGCCTGCAGGTTCTCCACGCGGGCGGGAACCTCGTCGACGCGGCACTTGAGCGCAGCGGCGGCGGCGTCAACGAGCGCCAGGCGGTCGGCCATGTAGTCGAGGGCACCCTTAGAGGTCACGGCCTCGATACGGCGGACATTGGAGCCCGTGGAGGACTCGGAAATGATCTTGAACAGGCCAATCTCGGCGGTGTTGGCAGCGTGTGTGCCACCGCAGAGCTCGCGAGAGAACGGCTGGTCCTCGGCGCCCACGGAGACGACGCGGACGACATCGCCGTACTTCTCTCCAAACAGAGCGACAGCGCCGGCAGCCTTAGCCTCGTCGATGCCCATAACACGGGTCACGACCGGCTTGGAAGCAAAGATCTGCTGGTTGACCAGGTCCTCGACAGCCTTGAGCTGCTCGGAGGAAAGGGCCTCGAAGTGCGTAAAGTCAAAGCGCAGGTGCTCGGGCGTCACCAGCGAGCCGGCCTGGGAGACGTGCTCGCCCAGGACCTGCTTAAGGGCGGCGTCGAGCAGGTGCGTGGCGGTGTGGTTGCGGCGCAGGAAGCCACGGCGCTCGGCGTCGAGCGCGGCGGTCACGGTAGCACCGACGGCCAGCGTGCCCTCGGCAACGTGGGCGACGTGAGCATACAGGCCGTTGTGGTTCTTGGTATCGGAAACGGTCAGCGAAACGCCCTCGGCGGAAAGCTCGCCGGCATCGCCCTGCTGGCCACCCATCTCGGCATAGAACGGAGTGCGGTCGAGAACGACCTCGACGTCCTCGCCGGCGGCAGCGGACTCGACGGACTCGGCGTTGCGCACGATGGCAACAACCTTGGCGCCCTCGATCACATCGTTGTCATAGCCGTCGAACTCAGTCTCGGCGACCTTGTCGGAAAGCTCGACCCAAACGTCGTTGAAGCTGCCCCAGGCGTCGCCTTTGGCATTGGCGCGGGCACGGGCCTTCTGGTCCTCCATGCAGGCAGTGAAGCCGTCCATATCGACATCGTGGCCAGCGGTGCCGGCGATCTCGACGGTCAGGTCGACGGGGAAACCAAAGGTGTCGTGCAGCTTAAAGGCAACATCGCCCGGAAGCGCAGCACCCTCGGCAAGCGCTGCCAGGGCCTCATCCAGGTAGACGCGACCGTTGTCGAGC
>USEF01000093.1 GCA_900553475.1 uncultured Collinsella sp.
CTGCCACTTGACCAAGTCGGTATCGGTCACAAACTCCGTAACCGGATGCTCCACCTGCAAGCGCGTGTTCATTTCCATAAAGTAGAAATTGCCGTCGTCCGAATACAGGAACTCGATGGTACCGGCTCCTTCGTAGCCGACGGCACGAGCCAGGTCACGCGCTGCCTTGTGCATGCGAGCACGAATGTCGTCGTGTCCGTCGAGGCACGGCGCGGGGCTCTCCTCGATCAGCTTTTGGTTGCGCCGCTGCACCGAGCACTCGCGCTCGCCGAGCGAAAACACATGACCCTGCTTATCGGCCATAATCTGCACCTCAACGTGATGCGCCGGCGCGACGAACTTCTCCATGTAGCACTCGCCGTCGCCAAAAACGGCCTCGCCCTCGGCACGCGCCTCGATGAACGCCTTTGCCGCATCTTCCACGCGCTCGACCTTGCGAATGCCGCGACCGCCGCCACCTGCACGCGCCTTAATAAGCACGGGGCAGCCAATGCGCTCGGCCTCGGCCGTCGCCTCCTCGGGGCTTTTGAGCAAATCGCAGCCCGGTACGATGGGCACGCCCGCCGCGGCAGCCGTTCGACGTGCGGCATCTTTGTCGCCCATGCTGTCGATCACCTCGGCCGAAGGACCGACAAACGTCAGGCCATACTTGTCGCAGTCGCGCACGAAGCTCGCCTTCTCGGAAAAGAAGCCATAGCCGGGATGGATCGCCTTTGCTCCCGACTTCACGGCACAGGTGAGCACAGCATCGTCGTTGAGGTAGCTCTCGGCAAGACGCGGGCCGCCGATGCAATACGCCTCGTCGGCAAGCTGCACGTGCAGCGCGTCCGCATCGGCCGTGGAATAAACGGCGACGGTCTTGATGCCCATATCGCGGCACGCGCGGATAACACGGACCGCGACTTCTCCGCGGTTGGCGATGAGCACTTTGTCGAACATGAAGCCTTCCTTAACTTTCGTGCATGAGTGCAAAAGACATATCGGCGCGGCAGCAAACCTCACCGTTGACGCTCGCAGTACCCGTCGCAAAGCGGAACGGCCCGCGCGCACGCGTGATGGTGCACACCAGATCAACCGTGTCGCCCGGGCGCACCGGACGCTTAAAGCGCACCTTGTCCAGACTCGTGTAGAACGGCGTCGCGCCGCGCGCCTCCTCATCGCCCATCAGCAGCACGCAACAGTTTTGGGCGAGCATCTCGCACTGAATCACGCCGGGGACCACCGGGTTTCCCGGAAAATGCCCCTGCAAAAAGTACTCGTCGCCCGTGATCGTGATCTTGCCGTGGGCCTCGTCGCCCACCAGCTCGGCCTCGTCGAGCAAAAGCATCGGTTCGCGATGCGGCAACAGTTCCTTAAGCTCTTCTTTGTTCATGGATATCACCTATCCGATCCTCATGAGGCAGCTGCCAAACTCCACGAGGTCGCCGTCGGCCACGCAGATCTCGAGCACCTCGCCGTCTGCCTCTGCCGTTACCTCGTTGAGAACCTTCATGGCCTCGATGATGCAGAGCGTCTCGCCGGCCTTGACCTTAGAGCCCACGTGCACAAACGGCTCGTCGCCCGGCGCCGGGGCAGCATAGAAAACGCCGACCATGGGAGCGGTCACCTCGGTGCCCTTGGGCTCCGGTGCGGCGGCAGGTGTCTGCGCGGCGGGCTCCGGTGCGGCAGGCGCGACTGTGGGAGCTGCAACTGGAGCGGCCATAGCGCTCGGCATGGGCATGGGCACGGCAACCGGCTGTGCGGCGCTCGCGCGCTCGAGTTCGACCGCGGTGCCATCGGGCTCCTCAACGCGTACGCGCGTGAGGCCGCGGTCCTCCATAACATCGGCTATCTCGGCAAGTCTTTTGGAATCCATGCTCTAGCTCCTCGTATATCTACGCAGCGCGATGGCGGCGTTGTGCCCGCCAAAGCCCAGGTTGGTCGAAAGCGCCCAGGTAAGGTCGGCGCGAACCGCGCGATTGGGCGTGTAGTCAAGATCGCAGGCGGGATCGGGCGTGTGGTAGTTAATGGTCGGCGGCACCACGCCCTGCTCGAGCGCCATGGCGCAGGCCATGACCTCGATGGCGCCCGTGGCACCGATCATGTGGCCGGTCATCGACTTAGTCGACGAGACGTGCGCGGCGCGCGCCGCGTCCTCGCCGAGCGCACGCTTAATGCCCGCCGTCTCGGACGAATCGTTGAGCTTGGTCGATGTGCCGTGGGCATTGATGTAGAGGCCCTCGGAAGGCCTGACGTCGCCCTCGGTCACCGCCAGCGATATCGCGCGGGCAATGCCGGCAGCCTCGGGATCAGGGCTCGTGATGTGATAGGCATCATCGGTGTTGCCGTAGCCCACGACCTCGGCATAAATGTGCGCACCGCGCGCCTGCGCATGTTCCATGCTCTCGAGCACGAGCACGCAGGCGCCCTCGCCCATCACAAAGCCATCGCGGTCTGCATCGAACGGGCGGCAAGCCGTCGCGGGATCAGGGTTGGTGGTCAATGCGCGGCAGGACGTAAAGCCCGCAACGGCATCGGGGATAATTGCGGCCTCGGCGCCGCCCGCGAGGATCGCGTCGGCATAGCCATGCTTGATGGCGCGGAACGCCTCGCCCACCGCATGGGCCGAGGTTGCGCACGCGGTCACCACGGGCAGGGTCGGGCCCTTTGCCTTGTGGCGGATTGCGATATTGCCCGATGCCATGTTGGGGATCATCATCGCGATCATATAGGGCGATGCGCGGCGGGGCCCACGTTCGGCAATCGTATGGACGTTGTCGACGAGCGTCGTCATGCCGCCCACGCCCGAGCCCACGTAGACGCCCAGGCGCTCGCGATCGATGGCGCCTTCGACATCAAAGCCCGCATCGTGCATGGCTTCGTCCGAAGCCGCCATCGCAAACTGAACGCAGGGGTCGAGATGCTTGGCGTCACGCTTGCCAAAGTACTCGTTGCCGTCAAAGCCCTTGACCTCGGCTGCCACCTTGACGGCAAACGCATCGGTATCGAAGTGCGTGATCGGGCCGATGCCGCACGTGCCGGCGCACATGGCCGCCCAGGTGGCAAGCGCGGTGTTGCCGAGCGGCGACACGGCACCGATACCGGTGATTGCAACTCTCTGTTCCATCATGGTCTCCTCATCCAAGCCGTTCTTCGGCCCTGGTTTCTACATCGCCATTCCGCCGTCGACGCGTACGACCTCGCCCGTAATGTAGGCAGCCGCATCGCTCGCCAAAAAGCGCACCACGCCGGCCACTTCCTCGGGGCGCGCCATGCGCTTTAGGGGAATCTGCTCCTCGGTTGCCGCGCGAACCTTCTCCGAGAGCTTTGCCGTCATATCCGTCTCGACAAACCCGGGTGCGACCGCGTTCACTCGTACGCCGCGGGGCGCAAGCTCACGCGCCACCGCCTTGGTCAGGCCGATCACGCCCGCCTTGGAGGCAGCGTAGTTGGCCTGCCCGGCATTGCCCATCAGGCCCACAACCGAGCTCATGTTGATGACGCAACCGCCGCGCTGGCGCATAAAGGTTTTGGTGAGTGCGCGCGTCGTGTTAAACGTTCCTTTAAGATTGACATCGAGCACGCGATCGAAGGCGTCATCGCCCATGCGCATGAGCAGGCCATCGCGGGTGATGCCAGCGTTGTTGACGAGCGCCCAAATGGAGCCAAAGTCGTTGAGGACCGCTTCCACGCACGCGTTGACGGCAGCGGGGTCGGCCACGTCGCATTGATATGCGCGTGCCGCGGCGCCAGCCGCCTCGCAGGCTTCGCACGTCTCGCGCGCCGCATCGACGCTGCCGGCATAGACGACGGCGATATCAAAGCCGTCCTCCGCCAGACCGACAGCGCAGGCGCGGCCGATACCGCGCGAGCCGCCCGTGACCAGTACCACGCGACGTGAGTCGTTGCGCTCGAGCGTGCCGTTGTTCAAGTTGCCCATGTCATTCCTTTCGGGTTACAGCCCTGTGGACTATGCGAGCTCGTCGGCAATAGCTGCGACCTGCTCGGCCGTCTCGCACGAATACACACGAACGTCGCTCAACGTACGCTTGATCAGGCCGGACAGCGTTTTGCCGGGGCCGACCTCAATAAACGTGTCGATGCCCTGATCCTGCAGAGTATGCAGCGTGTCGACCCAGCGCACGGGATGGCTCACCTGGTTGGCCAAGACATCCGATGCTGCTCGCGGGTCCGCCGGATAGGGCGCCGCCGTCATGTTTGCCATGACCGGAATCAGCAGCGGAGACGGCGCGTGACCGGCTTGGATATACGTCGCCAGTCCCTCAGTCGCCTCGGCCATATAGGGGCTATGGAATGCACCCGACACCGCGACCTTCATGGCCCGGCCGCCAGCCTCTTTTACTAGGACGTCGAGCTCCTGCAGCGCCTCGGGCGCTCCGGCAACAACCGTCTGCTGCGGACTGTTGTAGTTGACCGGCCAGCAATCCTCGCCGGCCTGTTTTGCCAAGCCCTCGACTTGCGCCGCATCGAGCTTGATGACGGCGCGCATGCCGCCCGGATGGCGCTCGGCAGCCGCGGCCATCAGCGCCGCGCGCTCGCACACGAGCTCAAAGCCCGCTCGCGTATCGAACGCCCCCGCAAAGGTGAGCGCGGCGACCTCGCCTAGCGAGAATCCCGCACAGGCGGCAGGTACCACGCCGCGCTCACGCAGGGCGGCAGCCGCTGCTAGGTCGTGAACGAACACGCACGGCTGCGTGTTCTCGGTCTGCGAGAGCTCCTCCTTGGAGGCACTCCGGCATTGCTCGCTGGTCCCCGGGCGCACCTCGTCGGCAATGGCGAACACCTCGGCGGCCGCCGGCGATGTCTCGATCAGATCGACGCCCATCGCGGGGTGTTGGGCACCCTGGCCGGCAAACAGAAACGCTACGCTACCCATGCGCACGCACCCTTCAGGACGCGCTCGGCGCCGTCGACCAGATCGTCAACGATTTCACGTGCGCTCTGGCGCTCGCTAACCATGCCGGCAATCTGTCCACACAAAAACGAACCCTCTTCGTAATTACCGTCCTTGGCGGCCTTGCGAAGGGCGCCCGTGCCCATGGCCCCGAGCTCCTCGACGCTTGCGCCCGCCGCCTCGCTCTTAGCGTAGGCGTTGGTAAAGGGGCTCTTGAGGGCACGCACCGGGTGTCCCGTCGAGCGGCCGGTCGCACGCGTCGAGGTGTCGTTGGCCTTCAGGACCATCTCCTTGTACTGCTCCGATACGGTGCACTCGTCTGCGATCAGAAAGCGCGTACCCACCTGCACGCCGGCGGCGCCCAGCATAAAGGCGGCCGCCATGCCGCGGCCGTCGGCAATACCGCCGGCAGCCACGACGGGAATGTCGACCGCATCGACGACCTGCGGCACCAGTGCCATCGTCGAGGTCTCGCCAATATGGCCGCCCGATTCGGTACCCTCGGCAACAACCGCCGTGGCCCCACGACGCGCCACGAGGCGCGCCAGCGCCACCGAGGCAACGACCGGGATGACCTTGATGCCCGCCTCGTTCCACGCCTTCATGTACTTGGTGGGATTGCCGGCACCCGTCACGACGACCGGTACTCGCTCGTCAATCACAACCTGGGCGACCTCGTCGGCGAACGGGCTCATGAGCATGACGTTGACGCCAAAGGGCTTATCCGTCCTGGCGCGCAGCTTATGAATCTGGTCGCGAAGCCAGTTGGCGTCGGCGTTCATGGCCGCGATGATGCCTAAGCCACCCGCCTCGGACACTGCGGACGCCAGCGAGGCATCGGCAATCCAGGCCATACCGCCCTGGAACACGGGCTTTTCGATGCCGAGCAGATCGCAGAGAGGAGTCTTGAGCATCTCTACTTCTCCAATGCCGCCTCGACTGTATCGGCGAACTCGCCGACCGTCTTGGGGTTCTCCTCGGTATCGAGCTGGATGCCAAACTCGTCCTCGACGGCAACGAGGATCTCGACGGTGCCCAGGCTGTCGAGACCAATCTCCTCGAGCGTGGACTCGGGTTTCATCTCGACGTCGTCAAGGCCGGCGGTCTCGCGGATAACGTCGCAAACGCGCTCGAAGGTCTTCTGATCTGCCATGGTAGTTCTCCTTTGGTTGTGCCCTAGGGCGTTTTTATTTCCTATGTGCGACTACTTCCAACGAAGCAGATAGCCACCTATATCCAGACCGGCGCCAAATCCAACCAAGGCGATGGTGTCGCCTGTGTGAAGTGCACCGGCGTTTGCCAGCCGGTCGAGGGCAAGCGGAATGCATGCGCTCGAAATGTTGCCGGTCTCGCGCAACGTGCGAACCACGCGCTCGTCCGGCACGCCCAGGCGCTTGACCGCCTGGCTCAGGATTCGTTCGTTAGCCTGATGGAATACAAAATGATCGATGTCTTCGACCAAAATACCTGCATCGATCGCAAGCTTATGGACCGTGTCGCAGATGGCGTTGACGCCGAACTTGAACACGCGGCGGCCATTCATGGACAGCACGCTCGCGCTATCTGCGGAAGCCTTAAACGGCGAGGTACCGACCAGACCGGGAACGCGCAACGTCTCGACGTCGGGCGCCGTCGAAAGCTCAACGGCAAGAGGGTTGTCTCCCCCAGCTT
>USEF01000094.1 GCA_900553475.1 uncultured Collinsella sp.
ATATGGGTGCCGGGTTCTTTTCTGCAATGGATATTGAGCCGTTGCTGGTGTCGAGAGGATCGATAATGGTCCTGGATGCACCGTCGATTAGCTCTCGATGGCTTCATTGATGTGTTCCAAATATGAATGGATCCACCGAGAACCAATTGACTCGAGGTTTTCATTGACAGCACTTACGTGGAGCTGATAAAGTAACAACTCGTGCCCGTACGGGGCGGAAATGAAAGGTTCAGGATACATGCGTACTCTAGTTACTCTTGCGTGCACTGAGTGCAAGCGCCGCAACTATACGACCACCAAGAACAAGTCGACCATGCCTGATCGTATGGAGATCAAGAAGTATTGCCCCTGGTGCCGTCACCACACGCTGCACAAAGAGACTCGCTAGTCTCTAGTCACATACGCCAGTAGTTCAATTGGTAGAGCATCGGTCTCCAAAACCGAGTGTTGAGGGTTCGAGTCCTTCCTGGCGTGCCAGTCATTATTCCGTAAGCTCCCACTTGGGGGCTTACGGTTTACTCATGTATAAGCGCATTGCGCGGAGGTAACCCAAATGGCCAACAAGAAGAACAAGAAGAAGGCTCAGCAGCCGGCACCTGCCAACAAAGCTGCCGCCAACTCCAAGGTTGAGGCCAAGAAGGCCGTTGCCAAGAAGAACGAGAAGGCTGCGAAGTCCAAGAAGAACGAGAAGCCTGGTTTCTTCGCCCGCACCAAGAAGTATTTCGCTTCGGTCAAGTCCGAGATGAAGCGTGTCACGTGGCCCGATAAGAAGGAGCTCGTGAACTACTCGGTTGTCGTTTGCGCTTCTCTGATCGTCGTCGGCGTCGTCATCGCTCTGCTCGATGCTGGCTTTGGCGAGGCTCTTGCTCTGTTCTCTGGATTGAGGGGCTAAACCATGTCTAAGCGTTGGTACGTCGTTCACACTTACTCTGGATACGAGAACCGCGTTAAGTCCGATCTCGAGCATCGCATCGAGACTATGGGCATGCAGGACCGTATCTTTGATATCGAGATTCCTATGGAGCGCGTCACCGAGATTAAAGAGGGTGGCAAGCGTGAGACCAAGGATTCCAAGATTTTCCCGGGTTATGTCCTGGTCCGCATGGAGATGGATGACGATGCTTGGACGTGTGTTCGTAACACGCCTGGCGTCACCGGTTTCCTAGGCGGCAACGGCAAGCCCGCTCCGCTTTCCCGCGACGAGTACAACAAGATGACTCGTCGTCCCGGTAAGGGCGATTCGCCCAAGCGCACCTCGGTTGATATTGAGGTCGGTACGTCCGTCCGCGTCACCGATGGCCCGCTTACCGACTTTGATGGCAAGGTCTCCGAGGTTAACACCGAGGCTGGCAAGCTTAAGGTCACGCTGATGATCTTTGGCCGCGAGACGCCGGTCGAGCTCGACTTTAACCAGGTCGCTGTCATCGCTTAAGTTTTCGTCCGTTCGCGCGAGCGTGCTTCTTCTGTGACTGCTCATCTCAGGAGTGCTTCTAACACGTGCGTGCTTACGATATAGCAAGTACTTCACACTCGTGATTCGAAAGGAATGACCATGGCTGAGAAGAAGGTTGCCAACGTCATTAAGCTCCAGATTCCTGCTGGTGCAGCTAACCCCGCTCCTCCCGTCGGCCCCGCGCTGGGCGCTGCTGGCGTGAACATCATGCAGTTCTGCCAGGCCTTTAACGCCGAGACGCAGGACAAGAAGGGCGACATCATCCCCGTTGAGATCTCTGTCTACGAGGATAAGTCCTTCTCCTTCATCACCAAGACCCCGCCGGCGGCTCACCTCATCAAGAAGGAGCTGAACCTCAAGTCTGGTTCCGCTAAGCCCCAGGCCGACAAGGTTGGTCAGCTCTCCCAGGAGCAGCTCACCAAGATCGCCGAGATCAAGATGCCGGACCTCAATGCCAACGACATTGACGCCGCCAAGAAGATCATCGCCGGTACCGCCCGTTCCATGGGCGTCACCATCGCTGAGTAGCGATTTCTTATGGTAACGACGGGTGCTCCGATCGGGGCGCCCGTTAAATGTGTGCAATAGGGCACACGATACGATGTGGGAGGGCTCACGCCCGTTTAACCACAGGAGGTAATGCACATGGCTAAGCATGGTAAGAGCTATAACGCCGCTGCCGAGAAGATCGACCGCGCCACGCTCTACACCCCCCTTCAGGCTGCCAAGCTCATCAAGGAGCTCGACACCGCCAAGTTCGACGAGACCGTCGAGGCCCACTTCCGTCTGGGCATCGATACTCGTAAGGCTGACCAGAACATCCGTGGTTCCATCTCCCTGCCCCACGGCACCGGCAAGACCGTTCGTGTTGCCGTCTTCGCCGAGGGCGAGAAGGCCCGTGAGGCTGAGGCTGCCGGCGCCGACATCATCGGTTCCGACGAGCTCGTCGCCCAGATTCAGAAGGGCGAGATCAACTTCGACGCCGCTATCGCTACGCCGAACATGATGGCCAAGGTTGGCCGCATCGGTAAGATCCTTGGTCCCCGTGGCCTCATGCCGAACCCCAAGCTCGGCACCGTGACCATGGACGTCGCCAAGATGGTCTCCGAGCTCAAGGCTGGCCGCGTTGAGTACCGCGCCGACCGCTACGGCATCTGCCACGTGCCCCTGGGCAAGAAGTCCTTCTCTGAGCAGCAGCTCGTCGAGAACTACGCTGCCCTGTACACCGAGATTCTGCGCGTCAAGCCCTCTTCTGCTAAGGGCAAGTACGTCAAGTCCATCTCCGTGTCTTCCACCATGGGCCCTGGCGTCAAGGTCGATCCCGCTGTCCAGCGTGACTTCCTGGCTGAGTAACTGCTAGTTACTGCCTGAGTACAGCAAGCATTGCTAAAGAAACCCGGTTCTGCCTTGTGCAGGACCGGGTTTCTTGCTATCGCGTCAAAAGCACCATAAAGGGGACAGTGTCCCCTTTATGGTGGTTACCAGGGTGTTCTGGCGGTTGAGGACTCGATGGCCTCGTGGCGCTTGAGCTCGCGGCGCATGGTTTGTGAGTTGAGCCAGGCTGCTTGCCAGCCGCGGATGGGGTAGTGCGTCTGGTCGAGCTCAAACTGCGTATAGCCGCAGGCGTTGATGATCGTCGTTCCACACACATGCTGCCGCTCGCGCTGAAAATCGTAACCGTAGCTTTGGTGTACATGCCCATGCACCATGTAGTCGGGATTCCAGGATTCGAGTGCTGTGTTAAAGCATTCGAATCCTCGATGCGGCAGATCGTCCAGATCACCCATACCGGCGGGTGCATGGGTAAGCAGAATGTCGCACCCGCCGACCATCCTAACCTTACGCGACAGCTTACGCATGCGCTTGGACATCTCGCGTTCGGTGTACATGTTGGCGCCGTCGCGATAACGCATGGACCCGCCAAGGCCCGCAATGCGAATCCCTCGGTACGTGTATACGGTGTCTTCCACGCAGATACATCCACCCGGTGCATGACGTGCGTAGCGGTCGTCGTGATTGCCGCGCACGTAGATGAGCGGTTTGTTGATGACCGTAACCAAAAACTCAAGATAGTCCGGGTCCAGATCGCCGGCGGACAAAATCAGGTCGACTCCCTCAAAGCGTTCCTTGCGAAAGCACTCCCAAAGGCATCGTTCTTCGGTATCGGCTATGGCAAGGATTTTCATAGGACAGGGACTTTCGGCTCATCGTCGAGCTGCGGAATGGTGCCTACAACGTTGTCCGCCAGCCAATTCATCTCGACAATCTGCGCGCTCGGCAGCGGAGGGAAGCCTTCGATCTGTACCACGCCGTTCTGGCTGTGGAGCTCGCCGCCAAAGGGGTTGATGGATCCCTCGACAATACCGTTGCGGAGCAACTGCACGAGTTTGCGCGTCTGGTAGGGTAGACCCGGAGCGTAACGGATGTCGATAACGCCGGAGCTCATGCCGTACCAGTAGTTGACGGCGCGCACTTGGTTGTCGTCGCTGGTCTCGTCCCACGTGCCGTGAAGAAGGCTGCGAACGATGAGCTCGTAGTAACGGCCCCAGTTCCATACGGGCATGGCGATGCCGGTGACTTTGCCGTCGACCAAGCGGTGAAGCCCGTAGGCCGTTGGGTCTTCGAGCGACTTTGACATGTCAGCGCCGGTCATGACGCTTACGCCTTCGCGGCACATGGCTTCGGCAAGACCACCGGCGGGAACATCGCCCCAGGTGAGGATGACCTGCGCGCGCGGGTCGAGCAGCGAGGCGCCAATCGCAAAGGCATTGATCTCGCTGAGTGCGCCCGAGGCGAAGACCGACGCGTGGTAACCGATGCGGTGGTTGTCCGCCATGCTGGCGGCAAGGGCGCCCAGGAGGAACTTGGCCTCGTACATCTTGCCAAAGTACGAACGGACGCTTTGGTGGGGAAGGCCGATAGAGCAGTTGAGGAACCGAACCTGGGGATACTCAACGGCAGCTCTGAGCGTGTATTCCATCAGGCGGTGCGAGGTCGAGAAGATGACGTTGTCTCCATGTTTGACAGCCGTTTCCACGGCGGCGTAGAACACGTCCGGATCGTGACAGTCCTCGAACGCCTCGGTGCGCACGATACCGTCAAAGTGCTCATCGAGATACTGGCGTCCTTGGTCGTGCAGACTGTCCCAGCTCGACGCCGCACAGGGGAACTCATGGATAAAGGCGATACGCAGGGGGTTGGCCGCCGAATAGACAGTCTTGCCCATAAAGAAGTTGAGCACGCCGGAGGTGGACTTGGTGGGCGACTCCTCCTCATCGACGCTCGGCGCTTCGACAAGATCGACCTTGTCCTCGTCATTTTTGCCGGCAATGACCAGCTCGCGCCAAATCTTGCACAGGCGGTTTACGACGATATCCGTCGGCGTATCCAGCAGGCGGTCCTGGTTGTACACATTGAGGTAGACGAGCATGGCGTCGGCAGGCGTAATGTCCAGGTGGTCGCCGCCTGCGCGAAGGTAGGCGCGCTTAAAGAGCAGGAAGGTGTGGCGTAGGTAGTCGACCTTTTTCTGCGGCCATTTTTCGATAAGGTTCTGACCGAGCATCTTGGCGAGCGTCTCGTAGCTTCCCTCACGCGAGAACTCGATCTCGTATAGGGGGCAGACGCGCCAAAACGCGCAGAATTCACCGTACAGGCGGCTTTCGACGGAATCCCATGTGCCGGGGTAAAGACGGGTGACCCTGGCCGAAACCGTTGGAGCGTCCAGGAATTTGAGGACACTGACGCGTTTGTTGCCTTCCTGGACATAGAACCGATGCATGAACTCGGTGACGATGATGGGGTCGCGATAGCCCTCGGTTACCTGGATGTCGTAGAGGTTGGACCACTTGCGGGCGAACTCGGTGTTAAACGGCAACAAGGGCATAAAGTTGCATGAAAAGGCGGACTGACGGCCCTTGGTGACCGTGCCGACGACCATTTCGAGCGGAATATCCCTTAGGCCGACATTCTCTCGCTGACCTAAGGGGAGCTGGGCAACCAAACTGTCGAGGTCCGTAAGGTATGGATGCTCGCTTTGGCTAATGGCGCGTCGACGTCCTTGCTCGCCGCGCTTGCGTGCTTGACGATAGGCCTCTTCCATGGTGTCTACTCCCTTAGTCGTTTAAACAACGATATGAACCATGGTACCACGAATGAAAACCACTACAAAGATGCCTGTCCCCTTTGCGGTGGTTTAGGCGATGATGGGGGCGATGGCGCGGATGCAGGCGTCGGCTGCCGTGAAAGTAGTGCTGTCGTCGCTGACGATAAAGATGATCTTTCCTTTGATGCCAAAGTCGCCGATTTCGCTAAAGAGTACGTAGGGCTCCTTGTCAAAGCCCGAGATGGGCGAGACGGCCGTTTTGGTTGCGCTCGTGAGCTCGTCTGCCAGCACGTCAAGGGAAGCCCACTTAGACGTGTCCTTTACGGCAACGGGCACGGCCACGCGCCCAAAGGGCATCAAATGCACGAGCGTGTTCTTGGAGATGTTGGAATTGGGCACAATGATGGTCTGTCCACAGGCATCCTCAATCGTTGTATGGCGCCAAGTGATGTCTTGGACAACGCCGGATACGCCGCCGACCTCGATATTGTCGCCGGGTTTGATGATGCCCATAAAGGTCACCTGCATGCCGCCGATAAGGTTTGATAGCGTGTCCTGAAAGCCGAGCGAGATGGCGATGCCGCCGACGCCAAGAGCGGCGACGAGCGCGTTTGCGTTAATGCCAAAGCAGTTGTCGAGGATAAAGCTGCCGCCAATCATCCAGATGACGGCGCGCGCGATGTTGATGAAGATACTCGATGCCGGAAGCGGGTTATCGTCTCGGTTAAGCAGATGATTCAGGGTCTTGGATACGACCTTGGCGGCGACGGCGGTGCCTATCGCCAAGATGACGGCCCAGATGATGTTGTGGACCCACCGTTGCTCAAAGAAATGAAGAATCGGCTCAAACAATTCCATGTAGGGAAAACCTCCTTATGATCGTCCAACCATGATACCCACCAAGAAGCCCGTCCGATCAAATTCGGACGGG
>USEF01000095.1 GCA_900553475.1 uncultured Collinsella sp.
GCCCGAGCCTATAGACGTCAGCCCGCAAGACGACGAGTCGACCGCCCGCGTGTCCGAGGAGCCCGACTCCCCGGACACCGGCGACTCCGAATCAAACGCCGAGACCGACACCGTCTCTCCCGGTGACACAGCAGAGATCGACGTTGCCGCCGTTGAGGCCAAGCTCAAAGACCCCGGCTCGACCATGAGCTTTGAACCCCTAACCGAGGAGCGCATCGAGACCGACTCGACCTATGATGCCGGCACCACCACGCAACTCATGTGGGGCGCCCGCTCCGACGTTGGCTGCGTGCGCCCGCACAATGAGGATTCCTACCTGGTGCAGTCGCCGCTCTTTTGCGTATGCGACGGCATGGGTGGTCACGCTGCCGGCGAGGTGGCCTCTTCTATCGCTGTCGAGACCATCGCCAAGACAGCTCCTCAGTCTGCCGACGCCGCACGCCTGGCGGCAGCCGTCGAGGCCGCCAACGCCGCCGTAATCGAGGCGGCCCTGAATGGCCTGGGCAAGCCCGGCATGGGCTGCACAGCCACTTGCGCCTACATCGAAAACGACACGCTCGCCATCGCCCACGTGGGCGACTCTCGCGCCTACCTGCTCCACGAGGGCACGCTCATCCGCGTGACCCGCGACCACTCCTACGTGGAGGAGCTCGTGGACGCCGGCGAGATCACGGCAGACGAGGCTCGCGTCCACCCCAACCGTTCGGTCATCACCCGCGCGCTGGGCTCGGACCCCGCCATGTATGCCGACCACTTCACTCTGCATATCGAGGAAGGCGACCGCCTGATCCTGTGCTCCGACGGCCTTTCGAGCATGATTCCCGATAGCGATATCGAGAACATCGCCACGCAGTCCTCAACCGCGCAAATCTGCGTCGACAACCTAGTGGACGCGGCGCTTGCCGCCGGCGGCCACGACAACGTGACCGTAGTAGTCGTTGACCTGGTTGACGATGGCGTCATGCGCGAGGCGCAGCGCGTGCGTCGCCGCAACATTACTATCGCCGCCATCCTGGCCCTCGTCTTTGTGCTGGCAGCTGGCATCTGGGCCTACACGGGTGTCACCGGCTCGTACTACCTGGGTACCTACCAGGGCAATGTCGCCGTCTGGCGCGGCCTGCCCGGCAAGCCGCTCGGACTCAAGCTCCACTGGCTCGAAAGCGAAACCAGCATCAAGCTATCCGACCTGCCCGAAGACACGCAAAACCGCCTCAAGGCGGGCATTCCGCAAACAAGTGTCGACGATGCGCAGGACACGATATCCAAGTACCGCCACCAGATCGACGAGGAGCAGACCCGCCAGGTGATCGACGCGCAAACGATTCGCGACAACACCAATCAGGGATCGACCTCCGAATCAGATTCCGAGAAAACCGCCGAACAGTCCGCCGAGGCCGAAGCCTCCGATAAGAATTAGAAAGGGAGTGCCGCTTATGAGTCGCCGCAACACCGAGCTGCTCTTGCTCATCGCCTCGGCGTTCCCCGTCATCCTGCTGTATGCGATGTACGTCCTCACCGCGGGCGCTGCCATCTCCTTTGAGACGCTCGCCGTACCGATCGGCCTCTTTGCCGCCTTTGCCGCGGCCCACATTGCCGTGCGCATCTTGGCGCCCGGTGCCGACCCCGCCATCCTGCCCATCGTATTTATACTTTCGGGCATCGGCATCACGTTTGTGACGCGTCTCGCCCCCGCTCTCGCCATCTCACAGCTCATCATCCTGTTTGTCTCGGTGGCCCTGATGGTGGGAACGCTCGCGTTGGTTAAGAACCTCGACGTGGTCATGCGCTACAAGTACACCTTTGGCATCATCGGCATCATTCTGCTGATGCTGCCTATCTTTATCGGCACCACGATCTCGGGCTCCAAGCTGTGGATTCGCATCGCGGGCTTTACCATCCAGCCCGGCGAGTTCGCCAAGGTCTTTATCGTGCTGTTCCTGGCCGGGTACCTGGCCGAGAACCGCGAGCTGCTCTCCATCTCCAACCGCAAGATCTTGGGCTTTAAGATCCCTCGCCTGCGACTGCTGCTGCCGCTGTTTGCCGTGTGGGGCGTGTGCCTGCTCATCGTCGTCTTCGAACGCGACCTGGGCTCGGCCGTCCTGTTCTACACCATCTTTTTGCTGATGCTCTATGTTGCCACGGGACGCTTTTCGTACGTCATCATCGGCCTTGCGCTGCTGGCCGTTGGAGCCGTGGGCGCCTACAAGTTCCTGTCTCACGTGCAAGTGCGCTTTCAGGTCTGGGTCGATCCGTTTAAGGATGCCCAGGGCCAGGGCTACCAGATCGTACAGTCACTTTACTCACTGGCTGACGGCGGCCTGGTTGGCGTCGGCATCGGCAACGGCATGGCAAACAACATCCCCGTCGTCGAGTCCGACTTCATCTTCTCGGCCATCGGCGAGGAAATGGGCCTTTTGGGCGGCGGCGCCGTGCTCATCCTGTTTATGCTTTTTGCCGTGCGTGGCCTCACCACGGCAGCCCGCGCCAAGTCCGACCTTGCAGCCTTTAGCGCGACCGGCCTTACGGCGGCCATCAGCTTCCAGGCATTCTTAATCGTTGGCGGCGTAACCCGCCTGATCCCGCTGACCGGCGTCACCCTGCCCTTTATGAGCCAGGGCGGCTCCTCGCTGCTGGCGAGCTTTATCATCGTCGCGCTGCTGCTGCGCGCCGGCGACGAGGCAACCGGACGCGAAGCCGAGCTCACCGGCACCGGCACCATGGCCGCCATCACCGATGACCAGGTCGCATCCGCCGCTGCCCCGACCGGTACGCGTTTTGCCAACGTGCCTTCCTACAGCCACGGCAACCACTCCGCGGGCTCTCGCATGCGTCGTCGCCTGCTCGACACGCCTGAGTCCGGCGTGCTCGGCCGCGTGGCGCTTGCCAACCGTCTGACTCGTGCCGTGTTTGCCTTTACGGCGCTGTTCGCCATCCTTATCGGCAACCTCACCTATGTCCAGGTCATCAAGGCAAAGGACTACCAGGACATGCCGACTAACAACCACACCATCGCCCGCTCCAAGTACATCCAGCGTGGCTCCATCATCACGTCCGACGGCGTGACGCTCGCCGAGTCGCTACAGCAGGAGGACGGCACCTACGCCCGTTCCTACCCCAACGGCAACATGGCCGCGCACGTGGTGGGCTACGTGAGCCAGCAATACGGCACCGCAGGCATCGAGAGCGTCATGAACGATACGCTCACCGGCTCCAAGGATTACTCCAGCTGGAACAACGCCATTGCGTCGCTCGCAGGGCAGACCCAGCCGGGCAATACCGCCAAGCTCACTATCGACTCGCGCATCCAGACGGCTGCCGAGCAGGCGCTCAAAGGCTTTAAGGGCGCTGTGGTGGTCATGGATCCGCGCACCGGTGCGGTCCTTGCGTGCGCGAGCTCGCCCACCTATGACAACACCAACATCGATGCCCTGATGCAGTCGGGCGGTGGCGAGGACGGCTCCATGTACGACCGCGCCATGGACGCGCTCTACACCCCGGGCTCGACCTTTAAGGTCGTCACACTCTCCGCGGCGCTCGAAACCGGCACCGCCAGCCTTACCAGCACGTACCAGGCGCCCGGCTCCATGGACATCGGCAACGCGCCGGTCACCAACTCTGCCAACGAGAGCTACGGCACCATCAGCCTGCAGCAGGCCTTCGCCGTGTCGTCTAACGTCGTCTTTGGCCAGGTGGCCAACGAGGTCGGCGCCAACTCGCTGGTACAGTTTGCCAACGCCTTTGGCTACGGTCAAAAGCTCGGTCAGGACCTTACCGCCGCGGCCTCCATCATGGCCGACCCGTCGCTTATGACCGAGTGGGAGACCGCTTGGGCAGGCGCCGGCCAGCCCGTCGGCATGGACCACACGCCTGGCCCGCAGACGACCGTCATGCAGAATTGCGTGATCGCTGCCGCTATCGCCAACAGCGGCGTGGTCATGGACCCGTTCTTTGTGTCCCAGATACTCGCCCCGGACGGAACCGTGGTTAAGACCACGCAGTCCCGCTCGCTGGGCCAGGCTGTCAGCTCTGCCACGGCCGATCAGGTCAAGCAGGCCATGCTCGCCGTCGTCCAGTCCGGTACCGGCACCGATGCCCAGATTCCGGGCGTCAAGGTTGCCGGCAAGACCGGTTCGGCCGAGACCGGCGGCACCAACGTCAACTCTATGTTTGTTGGCTTTGCACCTTACGATTCACCCACGGTTGCCATCTCGGTGGCCCTGGAGGATTACGACAAACACGACGTCGAGGCGGCCAAGATTGCCGGCATCGTCCTGACCGCGGCGCTCGCCGCACAGGGAGCGTGATGCCCGTGATCAAAGCGGATACTTGGGGCACGCCGCGGCCGATGAGCTAGCGGCAACGCGCCACACGGCCCCAGCGGCCACACATTTGGTACTACACACATCGTTGAGCGAATAGTTATGTTAGGAGCAGGAATGGAACAGAGGGTCCTCGGGGGAAGATACCTCCTTAAGGATAAGGTGGGAACGGGCGGTATGGCGACCGTCTTCCGTGCACAGGATCAGGTCCTCGACCGCACGGTTGCCGTCAAGATCATGCTGCCGCAGTATGCCGGCGACGCCACCTTCGCCGCCCGCTTTAAGCAGGAGGCCCAGGCAGCTGCCGGCCTGTCCTCCCCCTATATCGTGGGCGTCTACGACTGGGGCAAGGACGGCGACACCTATTACATCGTCATGGAGTACCTGCGCGGTACCGACCTTAAGAGCGGCATCAAGAGCCACGGCGCCCTCGATCCCAAGAAGGTCGCGCAGATCGGCTCGCAGATCAGCTCCGCGCTTTCAGTCGCACACAAGCACGAGATCATCCACCGCGACATTAAGCCGCAAAACATCATGGTGCTGCCTGACGGCAACATCAAGGTCATGGATTTTGGCATCGCACGCGCCAAGAACAGCCATCTCACGCAGGATAACAACGTGCTGGGCACCGCCCACTATGTAAGCCCCGAGCAGACCCGCGGCCAGGACCTCGGCCCCACCTCGGATATCTACTCGCTGGGTGTCGTCATGTACGAGTGCGCCACCGGCCGCGTACCCTTTGACGGCGATGACGCCATCTCGGTCGCGCTCAAGCAGGTCAACGAGCTCCCCATCCCGCCGAGCCAGATCAACTCCGGCGTCGATGCCGACCTGGAGCGTATCATCCTGAAGTGTATGGAGAAGGACCCGGCAAACCGCTTCCAGACGGCCGACGAGCTGCGCCAGGTGCTCAACAGCTACCTGTCCGGCCGTGCCGTCAACGTCTCGGAGCCCACGCGCATCATCGGTGCCGCCGGCGACCTGGGCGCCACCAAGACCCGCGAGCTGTCTGACTCCACGCGTGCTATGGTTCGTCCCGTCTCGGGCGTGAGCGGTCAGAACACCGCCCGTAGCGCTGTCTCGGGCTCCACGGGCTCCTACGAGGTCGAGAAGCCTAAGTCCAACAAGAACAAGATCATCGCCGCCGTGATTGCCGCCGTCGCCGTGATTGGCGTGGTTGTGGCCTTTGCCACGGGCATGTTCAGTGGCGAACAGGTCACGGTGCCCGACGTGCTGGGCAAGGACCAGGAAACCGCCATTGAGCTGATCAAGGAAGCCGGCCTTGAGGTTGGCACCGTCGACCAGAGCTACAACGACGATGTCGACGAGGGAAAGGTCGCCGAGCAGACCCCCAACGGCAACACCAAGAAGGCCAAGGGCACGAGGGTGAACCTGGTAATCTCCAGGGGCCCCAAGCCCTCCGAGAAGGTTGAGGTTCCGCAGCTCCTCGGCCTGACCAAGGACCAGGCCGAGGCCGCACTGGCAAGCGTGGGCCTGAAGGGCAGCGCTTCGGAGGAAGCCAATGAGGCCGAAGAGGGCCAGGTCTTTGAGCAGGGCACCGAAGCCGGTAGGGAAGTCGCGAAGGGCACGACCATCTCGTACAAGGTCTCGAGCGGCCCAGATACCACGTCCGTCCCCGACCTGACCGACATGACCGAGGCCCAAGCACGCAACGCCCTCGATATGGCAGGCTTTGGCGTCGACGTGAGCTACCAGGAGAACGACTCGGTTACCGAGGGCACCGTGATCAGCTGGAACCCCAGCGGCAAGCAGAAGCCCGGCGCCACGATTACCGTCGTCATTGCCAAGAAGTCCGGCAAGGCCAGTGTTCCGGGCAACCTGTACGGCAAGAGCATCTCCGCCGCCGTCACCGCGCTCAACAACGCCGGTTTCTATAACATCGGCTTCTGTGACCAGAACGGCAATCCCGTAAGCGGTAACGAGGATGCCACCGTTACGGGCGTCTCCCCCACCGGCAAGCAGTCCACCGACAGCACGATCACGCTAACAGTCGCACTTTCTGGCTCGGGCTCTGGCTCTGGCTCTGGCTCGGGCACGGGTGACGATTCCGCTACGACCAACTAGTCGCCACCCCACCGCTCATCACGGCTCTCGCCGCAAACATATTCGCTCACAGGCGCCCGCTTGCTCCC
>USEF01000096.1 GCA_900553475.1 uncultured Collinsella sp.
TTAAATGACTAGTCATTTAAGGACGTCCCCGATGACTATTTGAATTGATAATTTGTGCGGGTTGTGGTTTTGTGACCTGCTGAAATTTAGGATACTGTACATCTGTACGTTAACTCATCTTCGTAGTATATTGCTACCCGCAAAACTCAACACCATTGTGCTTTGAGACGTTAAAGCGCCTACTACAATGGTTGTCGATAGTACGATTCGATTTAACGACAGGATGGATGGTCCAAGCGTGAGTCTCGGCAGCAAACTATCCAATGCAAAGGTGTCCTTTGCGATATTTAAGCGCGACATTAAGCGACTGCTTGTGAACCCCGTCGCCCTGGTGGTTACCCTAGGCGTGTGCGTTATTCCCTCGCTGTATGCCTGGTATAACATCGTGGCAAACTGGGATCCGTATGGAAACACCCAAGGCATCAAGATTGCTATCGCCAACAACGATCGAGGCACCCAAAACGACTTGGTGGGTGAGCTCAACGCTGGCGACAAAGTGGTCGACCAGCTCAAGGAGAATCATCAGTTGGGCTGGACGTTCGTCGACTCGACGGCCGATGCCAAGGAGGGCGTCGAGAGCGGCGAGTACTATGCCGCTATCGTGATTCCCAAGAACTTCTCGGATAACCTGGTTTCGATGCTCGACGGCAACTACCATCAGCCCAAGCTCACGTACTACGTCAATGAGAAGAAGAGCGCCATTGCGCCCAAGGTTACCGATACCGGTGCAAACACCATCGAGGAGCAGATCAACTCGGAATTTGTCTCTACGGTAGGCAAGACTGTTGCCGGTATCGCCAAGGATGCTGGTGTCGATTTAAAGGACAAGGCAACCCAGACTCAGGACTCGCTGGCAAGTTCGGTGTCCGAGGCGTCCGACACCTTGGGCGAGGTGCGCGATTCGATTGGCGATATGAATGCCGCCATCGATAAGACGAGTGGCGCTATCGCCTCGGCTGATGCGGCACTTGCCGGCTTGCAAGGCCAGGCACCGTCGCTGACGCAGGCGATCTCCCAGGGCAACGACCTGCTGAGCGAAGCTCGCACCACGGCGGGCAACTCCATCACCTCGCTCTCCAAGGCGCTCTCGGAAGGCAGCCTTGCGCTCACCAAGACGTCGGCCTCTGCGAACGCTGCCATCGGCAAGCTGACGGGCGCGGTCACATCTACGACCACCCGTATCGACAACTCGCTCGAGTCTCTTCAAGCGACGATCGACCACAATAAGGCCGTTATCGGGCACTTGGAGATTCTCGCCAATGACACGTCGACAGGTTCCGAGGAAATTGACGCGCGCATTGTATCGACCATCGATTTGCTTCGAGAGCAGAATGAAAAGCTTCAGAGCATCAAGGACGGTCTGTCCGCGCAGTCGAGCGCCATGGCGAATGACGCAGCGGCTGTTTCGGGTGCCAGTGACGCTATCAATAACGCAATTCATACCGGTGCGACCAACCTTGGCCAAGCCCAGACGGACTTGGGCCAAAACGCGCTGCCGAAGGCCTCGAGCGCGCTCGACTCTTTTGCTGCCGTTTCGGGCGACCTGACCGGTATCGTCTCGGGTATGACACCTACACTTGCAAATGCGCGCGGCACGTTGGCGCAGCTTAGCGCTACGCTCGGCCAGGCCAAGACCACGCTGTCCCAGACCGATTCCTCGCTTGCCAAGGTCCAGGACAAGCTTGCAACCGCCGCCAATGACATCGCGGCGCTGCAGACCTCCGAGTCCATGGGCGAGCTGGCCGATCTGATGGGCGTCGATGTCAATGACGTGGCAGATTTCATGGCGTCTCCGGTTGAGTTGACGTCCAAGTCAATCTATCCGGTCAAGAGCTTTGGCTCGGGCATCGCTCCCTTCTACACCAATCTGGCGCTTTGGGTGGGCGGCTATGTGCTCATCGCCATTTACAAGCTCGAGGTCGACCGTGAAGGTGTTGGCAGCTTTACGGCGCGCCAAGGCTACTTTGGCCGCTGGTTGCTCATGGTGATCCTGGGCGCGTTGCAGGCCATCATCGTTACGGTAGGCGATCTGGTGATTGGCGTGCAGTGCGTCAGCCCGCTGCTGTTCGTGCTGGGCGGCATCGCCATTTCGTTCACCTACGTCAATATCATCTATGCGCTGTCCACCACGTTTAAGCATATCGGCAAGGCTATCGGCGTCATTCTCGTCATCGTGCAGATCCCGGGTTCGTCGGGCATGTACCCCATCGAGATGATGCCCGGCTTCTTCCAGTGGCTGCACCCGCTGCTGCCCTTTACCTACGGCATCAATCTGCTGCGCGAGACGGTCGGCGGCATGTATTCGTTCAACTACCTGTTTAACCTGTGCATTCTGGGCGTGTTCTTGATCGTGGCGCTCTTTATCGGCCTGCAGCTGCGTCCGCTGCTGCTCAACCTTAACCTGCTCTTTGATAAACAGCTCTCCACGACCGGTATGATGATTTGCGAGTCCAACGACCTGCCGCGCCAGCGCTACTCGCTGCGCACGGCCATGCGTGTCATGCTCGATTCCGATTCGTACCGTCGCGAACTGCTCGATCATGCGGTCGCCTTTGAACATCGCTACCCGTACTACATCAAGGGCGGTTTTGCCGCCGTGGTGGGCGTTCAGGTCCTGCTCTTTGTCCTGTCGACGGTTCTCGATATCGACAATAACGGCAAGATCATCCTGCTTGTCATTTGGATCATCTCGGTTATTGCCATCTGCGGCTGGCTTATCAATATCGAATATATCCGCGCGAGCCTCAATACCCAGATGCGCATCTCGGCGCTTTCGGATGAGGACCTGCGTCGCGAGATGCGCGAACACACGGCCGCCATTCCTGCCGCCCGCCACATGTTTGGCCTCAACGCCAGCGAGCGTGGTGCCAAGGGCGGCGATCAGTCCACGGGCCGCTTGCCGCATATCGGCTCGCGCCATAAATCTCAGGGCAGCGACAGCACAGCCACAAATGATGGAGATACCACCGCGCTTGGCAAGCACTCCAAAGGAGGTGAGGCATAAATGAAGAACATCCTGCATCTGTTTAAGCGCGATGTCCAAAACGTGTCTCGCTCCGTGATCGGCTTGGTTGTCGTGATGGGCCTCATTATCGTACCGTGTCTGTACGCGTGGTTTAACATCGCCGGCAGCTGGGATCCGTACGGCAACACCGGCAATCTTAAGATCGCCGTGGTCAACACCGATGAGGGTTACGAGAGCGATTTGATCCCCGTCGAGGTTAACGTGGGCGAAAACGTGACCGCCACCCTACGCGGCAACGAGAGCTTCGATTGGGTTGTGCTCAACAATCGCGAAAAGGCTATCGAGGGCGTTAAGTCGGGCACGTACTATGCTGCCGTCGTTATCCCCAAAACGTTTAGCGCTGACATGATGACGCTTTTCTCGACCGACGTGAAACACGCCGATATCGAGTTTTACGAGAACCAGAAGGCCAACGCCATCGCGCAGATCGTGACCGAGAAGGGTTCGAGCGCCGTTCAAAGCCAGGTTAACGAAACTTTTACCGAGACCATTACGAGCATCGGTCTTAAGACGGTGTCCAGCCTGCTCGATTACATGAGCACCGACCAGGTCAGCAACTTTATCGCCAACCTGTCCTCGACGCTCGGCGATTCGGTCCAGGACCTGCAGGACGTTCAGGCCAGCGCAACGTCGCTTGCGGGCATTTTGAGCTCCACGTCCGATTCGCTGACGTCGGCGAGCGGTATGCTCAAGCGGACCGGTGCCGTCGATGAGTCGACAAAGCAGCTCATGGAACATGCCAAAAGCGGCATCGATGATTCCAAAGAAGCGCTTAAGGCGGCAAACGATGCCATCGATGCCGCAATCGATGGAAGTGCGGGTTCGTTCGACAATGTGTCTGCCGAGCTCGCGAAGGCGTTCGACACCGCAAACCAGCATGTCGACCTCACGGTGTCCCAACTCAACGATGCCGCTGCGGCCCTCAATGCGCGCGCCAAGGATATCGATGCGATGGCCGATCAGCTCCGCAGCCTTGCCGACCAGGTGAGCGATGAGAATTTGAAGGACGGCCTCAAGTCCGCCGCGACGTCGCTGGGCAGAATCGCCGTTGAGTACCGCAACAATGCCAAGGATCTGGCGGCCACCGCGAAGTCTCTCTCCGATAGCATGGCCGAGGTCAACAACTCGCGTGCCGAGGTCGATCAGGCCATCGCCGATGCCAAGGCCGGCATCGCGGGCGCCAAATCCGATTACGATTCCACGTTCTCGGTTAAGGCCAAGGAGCTCAAGAAGACCGTCTCGGGCATTCTAGACTCGCTCGATGGTATCTCGGGCGATCTGGATAGCGCCGTAGACGGCCTGACCGACGCATCCGGTTCGCTGGCAAAGGGCCTCTCCAAGGCTGCAAAGCTGGTCAACAAAGCTTCCGATCAGCTGGGCGAGGCGTCGGACAAGATCAGTGCGTTTAAGGACGAGCTCGACGGCGCCTTGATGTCGGATGACCTCGCTACGATCAAGACGATGATTGGCAATGATCCTGAGGGTCTGGCCGTGTCGCTTTCCGGCCCTGTCGCACTCGACCGCAAGCCGGTCTATCCAATCCGCAACTACGGTTCGGCCATGGCGCCGTTCTACACGATTCTGTCGCTCTGGGTCGGCTCGATCGTACTGGCGGCCATGATGAAGGTCTCGGTTGACGACGAGCTTATCAACGAGCTCATCCCCGTGCGCCTGCACGAGATCTACCTGGGTCGTTACCTGTTCTTTGGCGGTCTGGCTCTGCTGCAGGCAACGCTCGTGTGTGCGGGCGACATCCTGTTCTTTGGCATTCAGTGCGACAACCCGCTGCAGTTTGTGCTGGCTGGCTGGGTCGCGAGTCTCGTGTTCTCCAATATCGTCTACACGCTTACGGTTTCGTTTGGCGATATCGGCAAGGCGCTCGCTGTCGTGCTGTTGGTCATGCAGGTCGGTGGTTCGGGCGGCACATTTCCCATCGAGATGACCGGCCCTGTGTTCCAGGCGATCTATCCGTTCCTGCCGTTCACCCACGGCATCAACGCCATGCATGCCGCCATGGCTGGCGCCTACCATATGGAGTACTGGGTTGAGCTGGGCATTCTGGCGAGCTATCTGATTCCGTCGCTGGCCCTGGGCGTCGTCTTCCGCCGCCCGGTCATCAAAGCCAACGATTGGATCATCGAAAAGCTGGAGTCAACCAAATTGATTTAGTTCAGCAACGTAAACGCCGTCGGAACATCGAGATCTTCCAACCCGATGCTTTAGCGTAGTGAATTGCACGGGCTGCTTGGTTGTTGCTACAGTAGCGGGGCGTGCCGGGGGTCCGGTGCGCCCTGCTTTTATTTGACCATGAGGCGGCACGCAGCCATGCGCGTGCGGACACCACGCCCAGATTGAGCGCGAGGATGCCCTATGGCCCAGCATGCCACTGACAATATCGAAATGATGCCCGATAGCCCTGTTGCTCGCGAGGACCTGGGCGCGGGCGGCACCTCCCGCGGCGCCGGCGCTCGCTCGCCGCTGTTCTGGAAAGTCCTGCTGCTTTCGGTGGCAGTCGTCTGGGGCTACTCCTTTACGACCATGAAGGACGCGCTCGACACCATTCCGGTGTTCGAACTGCTCTACGTGCGCTTTCTGCCTGCGGCGTTGGTCATGTTTTTCATCTTCCACAAGCGCATCATCGCGCACCTCAACGCCCGCAACCTTATCGTCGGACTTGGCATGGGCGCACTTATGTGGGCCGCCTACGCCCTGCAGACAGTCGGTCTGGCGCACACCACGGCGGGCAAGAATGCTTTTTTGACGGGCACGTATTGCATCGTTGTGCCGTTCGCGAGCTATTTTCTGAGCGGCGAAAAACTCACCCGCTATAACCTGGGCGCGGCGCTGCTGTGCTTGGCGGGCATTGGCTTGGTGGCGCTCGATAGCGTTGAATTCAACATCGGTGATGTCATTACGCTGGCGGGTGCGGTCTTTTTCGCCATCCAGATGGCGGTGACTGCCAAGTACGGTCGCAAAATGGACATCAACGTCATCACGTTTTGGATGTTTGTGGGCAACGGCGTGCTGAGCCTGGCAACGTCGCTGCTATTCGAGACCCAAGCGCCTCTGTCCGTGTGGACGCCGAGCTTTATCAGCGCGATGGCGTTTCTCTCGGTTGGTTGCACATGCGCGGCTCTGCTCATCCAAAACGTCGGCTTGGCGCATGTCTCGGCCTCGACGGGCTCACTGCTCCTTTCGATGGAGTCGCCTTCGGGCGTGCTGTTCTCGGTGCTGCTGATGGGGGAGGCGCTCACCTCGCGCCTGCTCGCCGGCTTCGCGCTCATCTTTCTTTCGATTATCTTGAGCGAGACGCATTTCGATTTCTTGCGCCGAAAATCACACCCGCAATTGTAAACAACTTGTTGCGCCGCCCTCCCAGG
>USEF01000097.1 GCA_900553475.1 uncultured Collinsella sp.
GGTCGACAAGGCCCGCGAGGTCGCTTAGCAGCTCGGGGTCGATCTTCATAGCGATACGGCCGGGGAGTACGCCGCCCTGGCGCTTAAGGACAGAGCGCAGCCCCCAGCGGGCGATATCGCTCGAGGTGCAGGCGAGAGATGAGCGGAAGTTCATGAAGCCGTTCCTAACGTGAATGACATGGTCGTGGCGCTTGCGCCGTTAAAAGCCGTAACGGCGCGCAAATTCCTGGGCAAGCTGCGATACGTCTTCGCAAGCGTTGGCCCAGGGGGCAAAGTCGGGAGTATCCGAGATGATGCCGTCGGCCTCCCAAACTGCCTGATGCGAAAGGTCCCAGGGGTCGTGCGGTTCGGGCCGGCAGGGAAGGTACGGTGTCTGATACATGGGGTTCAGCAAAAAGAACGCGCCGCCCTCGCAGCGGTTGGCAAACTCGCGCAGCGCGCGTGTCGCCGGGCGCATCTTGTTCGTTTTGAACAGCAAGATCGTGCGGGCGAGTAGGTACCAGGGGGAGTTCTCGAGGGCATCGGCCCCCATTTGCTCCTCGAGCTGGTGGGCCAGGGCAAAAAAGCCGTCCTCGTCTTCCAGGCGAGCGAGGGCGAGCAGCACGGTGCCTGCAGCTCGGGTGGGATAGCCTTCCGCCTTAAGAACGCGGCGAGAATAGTTGGCGGCAGCACGGTAACGAGCGCTCGCCATGCACAGCTGCGAGATGGCCTCGAGCGTGTGGAGCCACCCGATAAACGCCGGCTCGCTTACGGTGAGATCGGCCGCTGTCACACCGTCTGCCAGGACCTTGTTGGTCCAGTAGTGCGGAGCTTCCATATCGAACCCGGGCACGCTTTGCTGTAGGTAATCGGCCGTGGTCGCCTCGAGCTTCAGCAGGTCGCCCAGGCAGGCGTCGACGGGCGTGTCCGCCAAAATGATGGCGAGCAGCTGGGCATCGAGGACATACGCATCGATGCGGACGATCTTGAGCAGCTCATCGCGCATGTCGTCGAACAGGCGGTTGCGCGTCTGCTCAAACTCCTCGTCGCTGCCCATGTCCTCGATGCGATGGAGTTCGTCGAGCAGGTGGCGGTGAACGCCGGCATAGGACAGCAGCGCCTGGGCATGCTCGGTCTGCGCATACTTATGAGGGTTGACGCTCACGTCGTTATGGACAAGCTCGCGTGCTGCATCGGTGAGTTCGGGGTGCGACGCAAGGTAGGCGCGCTCCAGGTAGGCGGGGATGTAGACGCTCGGATCCATTAGAGGTCTCCTCCCTTAAATGGCAAGCCCTGCTCGGCCGCCCGCAGGATGCGCTCGTCGATCTGGGAACGCACGATATCGTTGGTGGCGACCCAGGCGGCAAAGCTGGCGTTGTCGGGGGCGCCCAGGCCCTCCTGCAGTACCGGCGTTGCCTCGGACAGCGCAAGGACAAGCTCGTCGGTGGAGCCCACACCCACGTTGACGCGGGCATAGACGCCATCGGGAAACTCGGTTTGGAAGTAGAGTGCCTCGGCTGCGTGCGGGCACGAGCGTGCAAGGATGCGCAAGTAGTGCTCGGCACTCTCGTAGTCCAGCTCGCGCCAGGCAGCGCTCATCAGCGCGATGAGCGTCCATGGGTCCAAGTCACGCTCCGCATCCTTGGGACGACGGCGTAGCGGCGTGTTGGCGAGATAGGGGACGGAGTGGGCAGAGCGAAAGCGCTTGAGCTCCTCGGCGGGGTATTCGAGCTTTGCCATGGCGAGCATCGCAGTGTGGCGGACGCCGGCCGGATCGTTGGGGGCAAAGTCGAGGCTGCGGTTTGCAGCTTCGAGCGACATGCGATAGCGGCCGCTAATGAGGGCGCGTGACGCAAGGGCGGCAAGCCAGCGCAGGTAGGGACGGCGCATAAGGTCGCCTGCGGCCTCGCGCTCGTAGGGGTCCTGCGCCGAGGCGATCTTGAGTGCCAGGTCGTGCTCGACTTCATCGCGCTTGGATACCAAGTACTGTACGTACTCCTCGTTGGAGTTGGCGGTGAGGGCGGTCAGCATGCGCTGGGCATCCCAGTTGCTCGGATCGAGCGCGGCTGCCTCGCGGAGCATGTTTTCGGCTGCGGCCTCTTCTTGCTCTGCCTGGGTATCGTCAGGGATAAAGGGAATGCGGTAGTCGACAGCCTCGACCACCTTGGCAATGAGGTGCCCGGCGCGGTCGCGGTCGTGCACGATGAGCGGCGCGGGGTTGCGGGTGAATTGTTCCATCAGACGCTCTACGGCGGCACCGTCGGTGAGCGGGATATTGTCGCGGCGCAAGGCCTCAAGAACGAGGCGATGGCAATCCTCTTGAATGGGATCGAATGCCATGGGGCCTCCTTTGCTGCGGTTAGGGTTCAAATCTCTCTATATAAGGCTCTAGTTTACCCGCATGTGGCACACCGGGGGTGCCGCACTTGGACATGCACCTTTGCACCACGAAGACGGATGTCAGACGGATGTCGCACAAATGTCGGCACCTTGGACGACTGAGTGGTATCACGGTGCCGCAAACGGTCGATTTTTGGCGGCGAACGGGGTGCATTTTGGAGGGGCACAGCCCTGCCCGGGATATGTAGTCAACCTTGATAAAACGTTTGCCCAGCTTGGGAGTATGGATGCCGCACAAGGGTCTTCAGGGATAGAAAAAACGTTTCATCATTGGCGGCTTTAGGTGAATAACTGACCAACCAGAACGGTAAAATAGTGTTTGTCTGAGCGTTGAGACGTTTAGACATCGCGCATTGTCATCGCCGGCAACGCGCAAACCGGTCCTAACGGAGCCAATTGGGTGCTCCGTTATATACGCAAGTCTAAGAGGGGCTTGTTTAGGAGGCACAGTATGGGACGTTTTACCAATCCTCGCGATCTGTACTTTGGTGAGGGTGCTCGCCACGAGGTGAAGAACCTCAAGGGCAAGAAGGCCATCATCGTTTCTGGCGGCAGCTCTATGCGCCGCGGCGGGTTCCTGCAGGACGTTGAGGCCGACCTTAAGGAAGGCGGTTTCGAGGTCAAGCTGTTCGAGGGCGTCGAGTCCGACCCGTCCATCGAGACGGTCATGAAGGGCGCCGAGGCCATGCGCGAGTTCGAGCCCGACTGGATTATCGCCATCGGTGGCGGCTCGCCCATCGATGCCGCTAAGGCCATGTGGGTCTTCTACGAGTATCCCGAGGAGTCCTTCGACAACATCATCCAGCCGTTCAGCTTCCCCGAGCTGCGTCAGAAGGCTCATTTCTGCGCCATCTCTTCTACCTCCGGCACCGCTACCGAGGTCACCGCGTTCTCCGTCATTACCGACTACGCCAAGGGCATCAAGTACCCGCTGGCCGACTTCAACATCACCCCTGATGTCGCCATCGTCGACCCCGAGCTCACCTACACCATGCCCGCCAAGCTGTGCGCTCACACCGGCATGGATGCTCTGACCCACTGCATGGAGGCCTACGTTTCCACCTGCGCCTCTATGTTCACCGACGCCAACGCCCTGCACGGCATCCGCGAGATCGTCGAGTGGCTGCCCAAGTCCTATGCTGGCGACCATGAGGCCCGTCAGCACATGCACGAGGCTCAGTGCATCGCCGGTATCGCCTTCTCCTCGGGCCTGCTCGGCATCGTTCACTCCATGGCTCACAAGACCGGTGCTGCCTTCGAGAACGGCCACATCATCCACGGTGCCGCTAACGCCATGTACCTGGGCAAGGTCATCCAGTGGAACTCCAAGGATCCCCGTGCTGCCGAGCGTTACGCTTACGTGGCCAAGGAGATCCTGCACCTTCCCGGCGAGACCAACGAGGAGCTCATCGCTGCGCTCGTCCAGAAGATCCGCGACCTCAACGACCAGCTCAACATTCCGCAGTCCATCAAGGATTACGCGAATGGTGGCGTGAAGGTCGACGCCGAGAACCCGCAGATGGTTTCCGAGGAGGAGTTCCTCGCCAAGCTGCCCGAGATCGCCGCGAACGCCGAGCAGGACGCCTGCACGCCCGAGAACCCGCGTGAGACCAAGGTTGCCGACTTCGAGAAGATCCTCAAGGCCTGCTACTACGACACCGACATCGATTTCTAATCGACTCTTGTTATCGTAACGAGGGGCTCCGCACGTATCCGTACGGAGCCCCTTTCTTTTTTAGAGAATGGGATAGTTATGGCTGCAATTTTCAATAGCCCCAGCAAGTACATTCAGGGTCCGGACGAGCTCGCCAAGCTCGGCTCCTATGTCGAGCCGCTCGGCGCTAAGGCCCTCGTCATCGTGACGCCTTCGGGCAAGAAGCGCGTCGGTGCCAAGATCGAGGGCGGCTTTGCCGAGGCTAAGGCCGAGCTGCTGTTTGAGGACTTTAACGGCGAGTGCTCCAAGGGCGAGGTCGATCGCCTGGTTGCGCTCGCTCGCGACAACGGTTGCGATATCATCGTCGGCGTCGGTGGCGGCAAGATCCTCGACACCGCCAAGGCCGTTGCCTACTACCTGGAGTCTCCGGTTATTATTTGCCCCACCATTGCTTCGACCGATGCACCGTGCTCGGCACTTTCGGTGCTCTACACCGACGACGGCCAGTTCGATAAGTACCTGTTCCTTAAGGCAAACCCCAACATCGTCCTGATGGATACGACGGTTATCGCGGCGAGCCCGGTGCGCCTGACGGTTTCCGGTATGGGCGATGCGCTCGCAACCTACTTTGAGGCCCAGGCGACGCACGATGCCGACGGTGGCACTTGCGCCGGCGGTAAGGGCGGAATGGCCGGCCTGGCGCTCGCCAAGCTCTGCTACGAGACGCTTATGGCCGATGGCGTCAAGGCCAAGGTCGCGCTGGAGAAGGGTGCGCTCACGCCTGCCGTCGAGCATATCATCGAGGCCAATACGCTGCTTTCGGGCATTGGCTTTGAGAGCTCGGGCCTTGCTGCTGCTCATGCCATCCACAATGGCCTGACGATGCTGCCCGAGTGCCACGGCATGTATCACGGCGAGAAGGTCGCCTTTGGCACTATCGTCCAGCTGGTACTCGAGGATGCCCCGACTGAGAAACTCGAGGAAGTCTTGGGCTTCTGCATTGAGCTTGGCCTGCCGGTCACGATGAAGGAACTTGGCGTTGCTGAGCTTACGCGCGAGCAAGCCATGATTGTTGCCGAGGCCGCCTGCGCGCCCGATGACACCATGTGCAATATGCCGTTTGAGGTGACGCCCGAGATGGTCGCCAACGCCATCCTGGGTGCCGACGCACTGGGCCACTACTATCTCATGGATGAGTAAATCAAGCTAAGGAAGGGGCAAATGGCTTTGCCCCTTTTTGCTATGGTGCAAAGGGGCAAGGTTACTTTGCACCAATCGTTGTTTGATGAAGGGCGGATTCTCGTATGGCGCTTCCTATGGTTTACGGCGGTCCCGGCCGGTATGTTCAGGGGCCGGGCGAACTGTCGCGTCAAGGCAGGTATTTGTCATGGTTGGGCTGCGCTGCCTATGTCTTGTTTGACCAGGGCACCGAGGATCGGCTGTGCAGGCAGATCGTCGATGGATTTCTGGACGAAGATCTAAGCGAGCCGTTCTTTAAGATTTATGACGGTCCGTGTACGGAAGAGGCCGTTGTCGAAATGGCTAAGGAAGCCCAGGCCGAGTATTGCGACATGGTGGTGGGTATTGGCGGCGGCAAGATGCTCGATATCGCCAAGGCCGTTGCGTTTTATGCCGAGTTGCCGTTGTGCGTATGCCCCACGGCGGCGTCGATGGACGGTCCGTGCAGCGTGATTTCCGATGGCGATCTGCAGGGTGTTGCAAATGCGGTCTTTAGAAACGAGCGCAACATGGCCAACGAGCAGGCCAAAGTGACCAAACAAAAGCTCGTGCAGCTCATGTGCGAGGCATAGTTTGGCACTTGATTGACCTTGTGCAATCGAGGCGGCGATAGGCCATGGGCTATTTGCCGCAAAGGTGCTCCGCGTGTAATTTGCCCGAGGCGTGGGCCGATAGCGTATCATTATCTCTTGCTTGTTTGCACTGCTCAGGGAGGGGCCGCGCATGGCGCAGGAACACGATCTGTTTGATGACATTATCGAGATCAGCAAGGGTTTCGACTTTCTTAAAAACCCGCTTGGCGGCGTGACCGATGCACTCGATCCATCGGCGCCGCAGTGGAATCCTGCCGACTACAAGGAGCGCCCGCGCGGCAACACCATTCCGTGCTTGACCTGCAAAAACGAAAAAAGCGGCTGCACCGCGTGCATGGACGTGTGCCCGGTCAACGCTATCGAGGTCGAGGAAGACGCCATCGAGATCCTCGACTCCTGTCGCAAGTGCGGCCTGTGCGCCGCTGCCTGTCCGACCGAGGCGATCATCTCGCCGCGCCTTGCACCCAAAAACGTCTACGACGACATTGTCTCGGCGG
>USEF01000098.1 GCA_900553475.1 uncultured Collinsella sp.
CCGGGACTTGGCGTACATACAACGGCAAGGCTAAGATAAAGTTCTATGTCTGAAGAACTTTTCACTCCCAAGAACATCATCGTGACCGGTGGCTGCGGTTTCATCGGATCGAATTTCGTGCATTACGTGGTCGACAACCATCCGGACGTGCACGTGACCGTGTTGGACGCTTTGACCTACGCGGGCAACATCGCGAACATCGCGGGCCTGCCGGAGGACCGCGTCGAGTTCGTGCACGGCAACATCTGCGACGCGGAGCTGCTCGACAGGATCGTGCCGGGCCACGACGCGATCGTGCACTACGCCGCCGAGAGCCACAACGACAACTCCATCGCCGACCCGGAGCCCTTCCTGCGCACCAACGTCGAGGGCACCTTCCGCCTGCTGGAGGCCGTGAGGAAATACGGCGTCCGCTACCACCACGTCTCCACCGACGAGGTCTACGGCGACCTGGCGCTCGACGACCCGGCCAAGTTCACCGAGGAGACGCCCTATAAGCCCTCCTCGCCGTACAGCTCGACCAAGGCCAGCTCCGACATGCTCGTGCGCGCCTGGACCCGCACCTACGGGCTGCGAACCACCATCTCCAACTGCTCCAACAACTACGGCCCCTACCAGCACGTGGAGAAGTTCATCCCCAGGCAGATCACCAACATCATCGACGGAGTCCGCCCCAAGCTCTACGGCCGCGGCGAGAACGTCCGCGACTGGATCCACACCGAGGACCACTCCTCGGCCGTCTGGGACATCCTCACCAAGGGCCGCACGGGGGAGACCTACCTCATCGGCGCCGACGGCGAGAGGAACAACATCACGGTCCTGCGCATGATCCTTGCGGCCATGGGACGCGACCCCGAGGACTTCGACTGGGTCGCCGACCGCCCCGGCCACGATCGCCGCTACGCCATCGACTCCACCAAGCTGCAGACCGAGCTCGGCTGGCGCCCGACGCACACCGACTTCGCCGAGGGCCTCAGGGCCACCATCGACTGGTACGTGGCCAACGAGTCCTGGTGGCGCCCGGCCAAGGAGGCCACCGAGGCCCGCTACCGCGCACAGGGCCAGTAGGAGGGGATAGACCTATGGCAGACATCGCATTCGAGAAGGACCTGACCGTCGCCGAGACCGGCATCGGGGGCCTGAAGGTCGTCGACCTCGCCGTCCACGGCGACTCGCGCGGCTGGTTCAAGGAGAACTGGCAGCGCGCCAAGATGACCGGGCTGGGCATCCCCGACCTCCGCGTCGTCCAGAACAACATCTCCTACAACGAGAAGAGGGGCGTCACCCGCGGCATCCACGCGGAGCCCTGGGACAAGTTCATCTCCGTGGCCCGAGGCTCGGTCTTCGGCGCCTGGGTGGACCTGCGCGAGGGCAGCGCCACCTTCGGCAAGGTCTACACCTGCACCCTGGACCCGAGCAAGGCCATCTACGTCCCGCGCGGCGTGGGCAACTCCTTCCAGGCCCTTGAGGACGGCACCGCCTACACCTACCTGGTGGACGCCCACTGGTCGCTGGAGCTCAAGAGGACCTACACCTTCGTGAACCTCGCCGACCCCGAGCTCGCCATCGAGTGGCCGATCCCTCTCGACGAGGCCACGGTCTCCGAGGCCGACCTCAACCACCCGTACCTTAAGGACGTCGTCCCCATGGCGCCGAAGCGCACCCTCGTCACCGGCTGCAACGGCCAGCTGGGCCGTGCGGTCCGCGCGCTCGCCGAGGAGCGCGGCCTCGCCGGCAGCTTCGACTACTGCGACATCGACACCTTCGACATGTCCGACCCCGACGCCTATTCCAAGTACGACTGGTCGCTCTACGGCACCGTGATCAACTGCGGCGCCTACACGGCCGTGGATAAAGCGGAGACCCCCGAGGGCCGCGTGACCGCCTGGAAGGCCAACGCGACCGGCCCGGCCCTTCTCGCACGCACCTGCTCTGAGCACGGCATCACCCTCGTCCACGTGTCCAGCGACTACGTCTTCGACGGCACGGCCGAGGTCCATGACGAGGAGGAGCCCTTCTCCCCGCTGTCCGTCTACGGCCAGACCAAGGCGGCGGGGGACATCGCCGTGGCCGGGTGCCCGTGCCACTACATCATGCGCAGCTCCTGGGTCATCGGCGAGGGGCACAACTTCGTCAGGACCATGAAGGGCCTGTCCGACCGCGTCGCCGACCCCGAGGACGGGCTCACGCAGGTCACGGTCGTGGACGACCAGCTGGGCCGCCTTACCTTCACGCGCGACATGGCCGAGGCCATCTTCCGCGTGCTGGGGACGCACGCCCCCTACGGCACCTACGACTGCACCGGCTCCGGCGCCGTGAGGAGCTGGGCGGATATCGCCCGCGCCGTCTTCGAGGCCGTCAACGGCAACGGCGAGAGGGTCGTGCCGGTCAGCACCGCCGACTACTACGCGAGCGCCGCCGGTCCCGTCGCCTCGCGCCCGGTCCACTCCGCGCTCGACCTGTCCAGGCTCGAGTCGGTCGGGTTCCACATGCCCGACTGGGAGGAAGAGCTGGGGGAGTACCTCAAGACGCTCTAGCCGCCGCTATTGAATTGACGAGAGTAAATAGCCACCGTTTTTTGACGGTGGCTATTCTTGTTGGAGGCTATTTGCGCAGTGGTGCCAATAGTATTTTGCGAAGGATCTACCTCTCGCTTGACTTGGTGGAGGAGCGGCCGGGCTGATCGTTATAGGCGTATTTGCTGTACACGTTGACCTCCCACTGCTTTTTTTCGACCTTTGCCACGGAATCCAGGATGAATCCGGTCGCAAGGCTCAGACCGCACAGGAACATAAACGAGGCGGCGAGTATGGCGGTGGGGAAGCGCGGGACGAGGCCGGTCTGAAAGTACTCGATAAAGACAGGAATGCCCAAAGCCAGGCCGATAATCGCGAATAAAAGCGCAACCAGACTGAAGAACTTCAGCGGGCGGTAGTCCTTGAACAGCGTGCCGATCATCGCAACGACTTTAATGCCGTCGCTCACGGTATTGAGCTTGGACTCGGAACCTTCCGGACGGTCGCGGTACTCAATGGGCACATCTTTGATGCGCCAGCGGTGGTCGACGGCGTGGATCGAGAGCTCAGTTTCGATCTGGAAGCCCTCGGAAAGCACGGGGAAGGTTTTAACGAACGGGCGGCTCATGGCACGGTAGCCGGTCATGACATCATCGAAGCTGTAGCCATAGATCCACTTGATCATCGCGCGGACCAGATTGTTGCCAAAGCCGTGGAAGGCACGCTTGTTCTCCTCGGCATAGGTGCCGTTGGAAAGGCGGTCGCCTACGGTCATATCGGCCGTGCCGTTGAGGATGGGCTCGCAGAGGGCTTTGGCCGCCTCGGCGGGGTAGGTGTCGTCGCCGTCGACCATCAGGTAGCAATCGGCGTCGATATCGCGAAACATCTGGCGGCACACGTTGCCCTTTCCCTGACGGGGCTCAAAGCGGACCGTGGCGCCGTGCTCGGTGGCGATGCGTGAAGTATCGTCTGACGAGTTATTGTCATAGACATAGACCGTCGCCTGCGGAAGCTCGCGGTGAAAGTCGTCGATGACTTTGCCGATCGTGAGCGCTTCGTTGTAGCAAGGGATGATGACGGCGATGGATTCAGAATTCACTTAATGCTCCTTATACATTCAATCCTAGAAAGTATAGCCGTTTGGGCCTGGCATCCTAAGATGTGGGTTAGTTCTCCAGTTTTGTTGCGCGAATCGTTTGCATGGCCGTCGGGTCTATACTGTTCGTTTGTCAACGATTACGAGTAAAGGAGTTGCATCCGTGTCGGATCAGACAAAGCAACAAGAAACTCGCAGTCTGCCTGCGACGTTTGCTAAGAACGAATTTGAGAAGGACGCGTTTATCCTTCGTCAGCTGGTTACCAAGGATTTTAAGATCAAGTATCGCCGTAGCGTTCTGGGCGTCGCATGGTCGGTGCTCAACCCGCTGCTGATGATGATCGTCATGGCCATCGTGTTCTCGACGATTTTTGGCCAGGGCCGCAATGGCTCAATGACGCCCGAGATGTACCCGCTGTACTTGATCGTGGGTAACATCACCTTTGCCGTCATGTCTGAGTCTACTAACCAGGCCCTGACGTCGATCGTGGGCGCTGCCCCTCTGCTCAAGAAGGTTAAGGTGCACCGCTGGGTTTTCCCGGTGCAGAAGGTGCTCTTCTCGCTGGTCAACTTTGCCTTCTCGCTGGTCGCCGTCGCCATCGTCATGCTGTGGTTCCGCGTTATGCCTTCTTGGCACCTGATTCTGTTGCCGGTTTGCCTGCTGCTGCTTATGTGCTTCTGCATGGGCCTGGGCATGATGCTCTCTGCCCTTACGGTCTTCTTCCGCGACGTTATGCATCTGTGGAGCGTCGTCATTACGGCGTGGACTTACATTACGCCCATCTTCTGGACGACTGACTATATTGCGCAAATGCCGCATCTCGTGCGTATCTTGATGTATGCGAACCCCATGTTCAACTACCTGCAGTTTATGCGCGATATCTTCCTGTTCCAGACTACGCCCTCGCTTATGACGTTTGGTATGTGCGTCGCTTGGGCGGTTCTTGCGCTTATTATTGGCTATACCGTGTTCCATAAGTCCGAGCGCAAATTTATCCTCTACATCTAAGGAGTGCTGTGATGACTGAATCTGTTGTTGATTACAGCGAGCAGCCTCTGGCTGTCGAGGTCGACGACGTCACCATGATCTTTAACATGGCGTCCGAGTCGCTGACCAACCTCAAGGAGTACTTCATTAAGCTTGCCAAGCACGAGCTGTTCTTTGAGGAGTTTAGGGCGCTTAAGCACATCTCGTTTGATATTCATCGCGGCGAGGTTGTGGGTCTGGTCGGCACCAATGGCTCCGGCAAGTCTACGATGCTCAAGATTATCGCTGGCGTTCTTGAGCCTAGCGAGGGCAGCGTTAAGGTGCACGGTAACATCGCGCCGCTGATTGAGCTTGGCGCCGGCTTTGACCCCGAGCTGACCGCCCGCGAGAACATCTATCTGAACGGCGCCCTGCTCGGCTATACCAAGGAGTTCATCGACGCCAACTTTGACGGCATTATCGAGTTCGCTGAGCTTCAGAACTTTGTCGATATGCCGCTTAAGAACTTCTCCTCGGGCATGGTGGCGCGTATCGCCTTTGCAATCGCGACGATTACCGAGCCCGATATTCTGATCGTTGACGAGACGCTGTCCGTCGGTGATGTGTTCTTCCAGCAGAAGTGCGAGGACCGCATCCAGCACTTTATCCAGAGCGGCGACGTGACGGTTCTGTTCGTTTCGCACTCCATGGAGCAGGTTGAGCGCATCTGCCAGCGTGCCGTTTGGATTGAGAAGGGTGACCTTCGCATGGACGGCCCGGTCGATGAGGTCTGCAAGGCGTACCGCGAGCAGTTCAACTAGGTTATAATTATTTGCGCCTGACAGGCTTGCGCTTGCTTGGGCGTGCGGTTATTTGCTCCATTAGCTCAGTTGGATAGAGCAGGGGACTTCTAATCCCAAGGTCGACGGTTCGAATCCGCCATGGAGCACCATCGTTTATTAAGCCCGGACCGCTAGGTGGTCTGGGCTTTTTTCATCTTGTGTGCTGCTGGAGCCGAGCGCGAGCAAGCCGCTGCTGTTTGTTGGGGTTGGCATTTTACTTTTCGAGACGCTCCCTCAGCAGCTCCAGCGCGTGAGCGTAGCCCTGCAGGCCCTCTCCGGTGATGGTGGCGAAGCAGGCCAGGCGGGCGTAGCTCAACTGGCGGAAGTCCTCGCGGGTCTCGACAGCGCTGATGTGTACCTCGACGGCAGGGATAGCGACGGCCTTGAGGGCATCGAGGATTGCCACGCTCGTGTGCGTGTAGGCCGCCGGATTGATGACGATGCCGTCGACCTTGCCGTAGGCCTCCTGGATCTTGTCGACGATGCTGCCCTCGTGGTTAGACTGGAAGACCTCGACCTCGTCGAAGCCCTGTGCGGCGCCCGCTTCCTGGCAGATCTGCACTAAGCGGTCGTAGTTGTCGCTGCCATAGATGCCCGGCTCGCGAATGCCAAGCATGTTGAGGTTGGGGCCATTGATGACGAGTGCTTTCATGGTTGCTTCCTTTGCGATTGGAAAACCACCACAAAGGTGCCTGTCCCCTTTGTGGTGGTTTTGGTTAGAGAGCGGGTGGGAGGGTGTCGAGGAGGGCTTGGGCGGTGTTGGC
>USEF01000099.1 GCA_900553475.1 uncultured Collinsella sp.
GCGCAACGGACTTGAGCTTGTACTGACCGGCAAGCGTCACAGGGCCAACGGGGTCGACGGACTGCGTACCGCCGTAGGTGCTCTTCTTCTCGGTGCTCTTCACCGAGTTCTTGCTCGTGGCGATCACACGAATGTACTTGCCCACCATATCGGCCGTGGGCGTGTACGTTGCGGAGTCGGTCGAATCGGGAATGTTGACGAAGTGGCTGTCGTAGGAGCTCTTGTCGTTGGAGTACTGCCACTGATAGTGGACCGTGTCCGTCGCGGAGACGTCAGTGTAGTAGTTGCCCTTGGTCGCCTTGGCCGCCAGAACCTTGCCTGCGGCAATCTGGCCAGATGCCAACGCGCCCTCAACCGTCACACCGTAAAGCTCAACGGAGCCAGCCTCGACAACGAGAACAGCACTCGACTTCTCGTCACCAAAACCGCCGTTAGCACATGCCACGACATATTTACCGGCGTAGGACGCATCGGGTGCAAAGGTATTGGTGGCCGCGCCATCGATCTTCGTCGTGCACGTCTTCGCTGTATCGCCGCAGTACCACGACCACGCGACGCGCTCGTTGGCGGTCACATCCCCCGAAGCCGCATTGGCGGTCGCCGTGATAGCTTCGCCCGCATTGACCTCGCCCGTCTTATCGAGCTTAACGCTCGTGATGTTGACGGAGCCAGCGGCACCAATGCGGCTCGTGCCCTTAGTAGTGTAATCGCTGCCGCCAATCTTTGCGGTTACATGGCAACGGACCGACTTGCCCTCGTAAGCCGCGAGCTTAAGGGTACTCGACGTCGCACCTTCAATATCGGTGTAGATGCCGCCCTTGACATCTGCGACCTGCCACTGGTAGCTCAGCTTCGAGGAATCGATGTAATCGGAGGCGTCCTTCTTCTCTTTAGCAAGGGCTTGGACGGTGTCGTCAACGGTATAGACAAAGGTGCCGGAGGTGGAGCCTTCGGGGGCCAGGATGGCGGAGTAGATGTCCACAGCACCGGCTTGCTTGAAGGGACCCACGCCGTAGCCGGTCGACCAAGCACCAAAGGCTACATCATTGGCGCCCGCGTTCGCAGACACTGAGACATAGTAGCCCTCAAGGTCGTCAGTCACCGTAAACGTGGGGCCGGACTCCCCCTCGATGGTCTCCCACTTTGTGGAGCTGCTGGGCGCCGGGGTGCCCTTGTACTTCTTCCAGGTGTAGGTGACCTTGGAGTTGTCGACGTAAGAGGGGCTGTAGCTCGAACCGGTGTACGCCTTAGCCGTGAGGGTCGCGCCGATCTCCGTGGAAGGCGCAGAAAGCTCGACGCCGGCGAGCTTGACCGCGCCGGCCTTGAGCACGGCGTCGCTCGTCGTGGCCTCAACGTCGTTTACCCCGGCGCTTGCCTTGACCTTGACGTACTTGCCCTCGAGAGCGTCGGTTAGCGTGAGGGAGGCAGTCGTCGCGCCTTCAATCTCGGCCCAGCCGGAGTTTTTGTTGGTCGACTCGTACCAGGTGTAGGTCACCTTGGTGTCGCTCGCGGCGGGCGTGTTGTACGCAGTGTACGGCGTAGCGGTCAGAGTGTCGCCAACGGCGGGAGACGAGCTACTCAGCTTGACGGAGTAGAGGTTTGCCTGCCCAGCGCCCAACACGGGACCGGGAATGTAATTGGCATTGATGCCCGAGCCATAAGAGACGGAGGGGCCGTAGTAGTCCTTGCCACCCGCCGTCACCTTGCAGATGAAGTACTTGCCCACCATGGCGTCGGTGACGGTAAGGGACTGCTCATGGCCTACGACCTCGGTGTAGTCGGAGACGTCGTTGCTTGTCTTAACCGTGCCAGCAAGCCAGGTGTAGGTCCAGGTGCCGGGGTTGGAAACAGACTGAGTTTCGGTGGTGGGGTCACCCCAATAGTCCTCGGTCTCCACCTCGTCATACATGTTGGCCCAAAGCGTGTCGCCCGCGCTGAGCGCACCAGACTTCCACTGGAAAGAAGAGGCGTTGTCCTTATCCTTGGAATCCTGAATGTAGACCTTGGCATCGCTCGTAAGCGTCGTGGCGGAAGCGGCAACGGCCTTCGGCTCGCCCTGCTCCGAGGCGACAGATGCTGCCGCCGCAGGGTTCTCGGCGTTGGCGGCGTCATCGGCTGACGCGCTATCGTTGTCTGCGGTATTCGTGCCGTCCTCGGCGGCATTCGTGCCGTCCTCAGCAGCGGCGCCATTCGAGCCAGCATCGGCAACCGCGCCCTCGCCGGCAGCCGAACCCTCGCCCGGCGTTGTCGCCTGCGCCACGGCCTCGGCAATGCCCTCGGCGCCCTCGGCCCACATCTGGGCGGGCGTGGTGCCAAAGGCCATCGCGAAGGCCAGGAATGCCACCAGGCCGCGCTTGGCTACTCCACGGACAATCGCTCCATGACGACGCCACGAGGCGCGCTGGCACTCGTCCTCAAACATATCCATTTGTCTCCTATTGTCTGCACTTGGAGCATTGCCCAGCGGCTGCCCCACGTCATCGCGCATATTGCGCTTGAGTACCCCCATCGGGGTCCCCCTTCCCTCCAGAGCCCACCGCGTACCGGCGGCATGCGCCGCGCCCGCGTGCAAGATGGGAGGCGATCCGACTTAACCTTACCGACCCGGGCGCGTCGTCCGATCTGCGACGCGAACATCCCGGGCCAAGAGGAATTACGGTTACTGGTACAGCCGGGGACTTGCACCCCGATTCTCCCAAACGCGCAGGAAAACCGCGCGTTCGTGCGTCTCCGCACCACCATCTAGGCCATCGATTATTACTGTCAGTATGGTAGCACGCAAAAGGGCCCCGCACACAGGCGAAGCCCAAGGTAAAAGCTATGGTTTGCGATAGAAAAGGGCGTGGATGGAGTGCAGAGCAAAAGGATCCGTCTTTCTCTGATTCCGGGGAATCGCTAACGCTTGCCGCCGTGACTGTTGCGCCAGATCTCGCGGCCCAGCATCAGCGCCAGTACCAGCGCGCTCACGTAGCCCATAAAGCCAATGACCGGGATACCGAACACAACCGGCTCGATGCGCGCGTAGTACACCACCGACGAGCCGATAAACAGGCCGGCAATCACAATTGCCATCGACATGCGGTCGATAATTCCACCCAGCTGTCGCAGCGCCTTATCGCTGCTCATGATCTGCGTGTTTACCTTAAGCTGACCGCGCGTGAGCATACGCGACGCCAAGCCCAGATACTCGGCCGCCTCGAGCGAGCCTTTTGCCGCGCGATAGCTGCTCGCGGCAAGATCGCGCCCCATTTCGCGGACGCGCGCATAGGCGCTCTTCTCGTTTTTGATGTGCGCTTGGATGATCTGGATCATGTTGACGTTGGGCATGTACTCGGTCAGCAGACCCTCGAGCGTCACCATGCCGCGGGCGAACATCGTCACCACGCTCGGCAGCTCAACGTCGTTTTTGCGCGCCAGGTTTAGCAACGAGGTCAAAAACTCGCCGATATCCAGGTCCTTAAGATCGAGTCCTGCAAAGTCGGCTACGATAAAGTCCAAATCGGACAAAAAGGCCGAATGATCGAGCTCGGCCGAATCACCGCGCGTCACGGCAAAACGCATGAGCGAATCCTTGAGCTTGGGCACATCGCCCTCGGCCACGGCGAAAATCATATCCTTGACGATACCGCGGTCGTGGCTCGACATGCGCCCGACCATGCCCAGGTCAATAAAGTAGACAATGCCGTCTTTGAGGATGATGTTTCCCGCATGCGGGTCGGCATGGAAAAAGCCGTCGTCGAGCACCTGCGTCGAATAGTCCTCGACGATCGCGGCGCCAATCTTCTCTAAGTCATAGCCCTCGGCCACCAGGCGCTCGGGATCGGCAATGGAGATGCCGTCGATGTAGTCCATGACCACCACGTGCTCGGTGCAAAGATCTAGGTAGGACTTGGGGCACGACACGCCATGCACGCTTTTGTGGAAGTCATAGAAATCGTTGAGGTTTTTGGCCTCGGCCAAAAAGTTGGTCTCCTCGCGAAACGAGGTCCACAGCTCTTCGACCACGCCGTGCAGGTCAACAAACTGATCGGTGTTGACGAACTTGGAAACGATGCGCACCACCGAACGGATGATGTCTATGTCCTGCGCCATAACCTGCTGCGCACCGGGGCGCTGCACCTTGACGGCCACATCCTCGCCCGTCACCAGACGAGCGCGGTGCACCTGCGCGAGCGATGCGCTACCAAGCGGATTGGGATCGATCGCATCGAACATCTCCCCCAGGCGCAGGCCGTATTCTTCCTCCAGACAGCGAAGCACCACCTCGTACGGCACCGGCTCCACGTCGGAGCGCAGACGACGCAGCTCGTCGCAAAAGCGTTGCGGCAGAATCTCGGACCGGTTGGCCAGAATCTGCCCCATCTTGACGAACATAGGGCCGAGTTCCTCGAGCAGGCGGCGCAAACGAACCGGCGTGAGGTTATCCCACACGCGGTACTTTTTGACCAGGCGAACAATCTGCCCAATGCGTTCGCGACGACCCGCCGGCGTGAGCTGGTATTCCTCGTCCGGTGCCATCGCGTCGGGCTCCTCGGGCACCATATCGACAGCGCGTGGCTTCTTGCGAGCGCCCGAGACGGCAGCGTCGACCTCATCGACAACCGCCGCCTCGTCACCCAGAGGATCTAGATTGTTGTAATCGGTGGTGGAATCTGCCATCTGCGCTGCTACTCGGCCTCTTCGGTATCCTTCGCATCGTCGGGCTCAACGGACTCGACGGGCACCGAGGTCACGTTGTCCTCGACCGAATCGACGATGTCGCGCACATGGGCCAGGAAGGCCGTACGCTCGGGCGCAGTCATAACGCGGACGCGAGCCAGAATGAGCTCGTCGAGCACGCGTTGGGCCGCGGTCTCGCCCTGCATGCCCAGACGCTCGGTCAGGTCGGAAATGGTGCCACCGGCCTGCTCGAACATATCGGACACGCTGCGGGCGATATCGGGGGTTCCGGCGTCCTTGCGAACCTGCTCGCCTTTGGTATTGAGGTCGTCAAGGACCTTCTTGCCGCCCTCGACGGCAACGGCGGCGGCGCCGAAGCCCACGTTGATGGCACCGTTAACAAGCTGATCGAATTTCATAACCATGGTTGGCTCCAATCATGAACAACTGCATTGGCCTTCTTGTACCCAAGATTGAGCGAACGACACAAAATCGTTTTACCGCCGAGATAGAAATCGAGCGGGGCAAAGCCTTTGACGGCGTTTGTCCCGCTCGCTCGCTGCAAGGTTGTCTTTACCTTACGTTGTCGTTCATCGCGAAGGAGTTCTTCATGGCACAGCTCGTGGTGTAGAGCACCTTGCCCAACAGAGCGTCGGTCTCCACGCGCACAAGCTCGGCAAAGGCCTCGTTAGCACGGGCGAGCTCGGCAGGCACCTCGGCCTCGGGCAGCGCGGCTACGACAGCGTCAACGTCGTGAATCTGCTTGTGGCCCATGCCGCCGACCTTCTCCTGATAATCCTCGACCGCGCGACCGCACTCATGGAAGCGAACATCGGCCAAGGCACCGATCAGGCGATTTGCCCAATAGAAATTCTCCGACGTCACGCGAGCCTGCGTGCCGGCGTAGTACTCGGGCATGGTCTCGACATTGGCGTACAGCGGCACGAGCGCGTTAAACGAGTTAGAGCCAAACGCCATCCACTGCACGGCGCGATACGCCGGCTGCGCATAGGGGCGCAGCTGCAGCACGGCAAGCTGGCTGTTGCGGTTGATGCCGATGGGACGGTATGCGCCCTTGCTGGCCTTATCGCCGTAGCTGCGGTAGGGGTCATACGGGGTGCCCTGATAGTGGCTGGACAGCACATACTTCACGTCCTCCGGGGTCACCTTCTTTTCCGGCACCATGCACCAGGGCAGATCGTCGGACATGGGGGTATAATCGGCATCCGGACCGTCCCACACCCAGGTGGTGGGGTTCAGGGTACGCAGCATGTACCAGGCGCGGGGCGTGTTATACACATGGTCCGAGTCGTCGTGGCTGCCAAAGGCATCGCGGGGGTTCAGTGCCCCATCCTGCGACAGGTCCAGATGGTTCTTTGCGATGAACTCGGCAAGGTCGGCCGAGCACATGTACTCCTTCTGCTCGCCCAGGGCGTCGGTCAGGTCAAAGCTGTCCAGACCCAGTTGGTTGGGCATGACCACATACACGTCATCCGGCACACGGCGGGCCATCCAGTGGTGG
>USEF01000100.1 GCA_900553475.1 uncultured Collinsella sp.
ATTCGCGCGAGTGCCGCGATGCGCCAGCTTGCCGCTGTCCGTCCGTGCCGTGCTCGCAGCGGCATCAGCCACGCCGAGTTCGGCCTTGGTCGGTTCCGCATCCATCTCCGGCTCTTCGAGGAAGCCGAACACGCGCTCGGCGGCGGCCGCGCATCGCTGCAGGTTCTGGAACGCCTGCGCGAACTGGCTCAACGGCTGGGTGAACAGGCGGATGTACATCATGAACGCGACGATCACGCCGAATTCGATCTTCCCGTCCATGGCGAGCGCCGCACCGACCACGCACACGATCACGTAGCCGAAGTTGCCGACGAAGTTCATCAGCGGCATCATCAGGCCTGACAGGAACTGCGATTTCCAGCCGGATTCGTACAGGTCGGCGTTGTACTTCTCGAAGCGGCGGATTGAGTCGGCCTCGCCGTTGTACGCCTTGACGATGAGGTGACCGGCGTACATCTCCTCGATGTGGCCGTTGACGTCGCCGAGCGCCATCTGCTGGCGGGCGAAGTATTTCTGCGAGGATTTCATGATGACCATCATGATGATGAGTCCCAGTATGCTCGCGCCGATCGCGCACAGGGTCATGATGACGTTGTTGTAGAACATCATGACGAGCGCGCCAACGAACAGCGTTGCCGAGGTGATGAGCGAGCCGAGGGACTGGCCGAGCGTCTGGCCGATGGCGTCGACGTCGTTGGTGATGCGGCTGAGCACATCGCCCTTGCTGTGACCGTTGAAGTAGCTCATCGGAACGACAGCGATCTTGGCGGCGATTTCCTTGCGCATGCGGTAGCAGATCTTTTGCGTGACGCCGGTCATGAGCCAGCCCTGGACCAGGCTGCAGACAGAGCTCGCCAGATACAGGCAGAGCAAAAAGCCGAGCGTCTTGGCGATCCAGTCAAAGTCAACGTCGCCGGTGCCGTTGACCTTGGCGACCAGGCCTTCGAACAGCTTGGTCGTAACCTGGCCGAGCACCTTGGGCCCCACAATGTTAAAGATGACCGAGCACACGGCAAAGGCGACGGCGGCAAACACGGCAATCTTGTGCTGGCCGATATAGCCGAGCAGCTGCCTCATGGTGCCCTTAAAGTCCTTGGCCTTTTCGCCGCGACGCATGCCGCCCATGCGGCCCATGGGACCACGCTGGCGGGTGGGCTTGGGAATCTGAGTCTTGGTCTCGTCTGCCATTAGCGCTCGCCTCCTTCCATGACGGCTGCAATTTCTTCTTGGGTAAGCCCCAGCTCCTCGGCGGAAAGCTGCGACTGTGCGATCTCCAGGTACGCCGGGCAGCTGCGCAGCAGCTCCTCGTGCGTGCCGGTGCCCACTACGTGGCCGTCGTCGAGCACGATGATCTGGTCGGCGTGCATGATGGTCGCGATGCGCTGGGCCACGACCACGAGCGCGGCGTCGGTAACGTTTTTGGCCAGCTCCTCGCGTAGGCGCGCGTCGGTCTTGTAGTCGAGGGCGCTAAACGAGTCATCGAACACCACGACCTCGGGCTTTTTGGCCAACGCGCGGGCGATGGCCAGACGCTGGCGCTGACCACCCGAAACATTGGAGCCGCCCTGGCTGATAGGGGAGTCGTAACCGTCTTCGCGCTCGGCGATAAAGTCCTCCGCCTGGGCGACGCGTGCTGCCTGGCGCATATCCTCGTCACTCACCATGTCGCCGGCAAACTTGAGGTTGCTCTCGACGGTACCCGAGAACAGACGACCCTGCTGCGGAATATAACCGATGCGGCGGCGCAGCTCGGAAAGGGTCATGTCGCGCACGTCGATGCCGTCGAGCGAAATGCTGCCGCCCGTGACGTCGTACAGGCGCGGGATGAGCTGCACAAGCGTGGACTTGCCCGAGCCCGTGGAGCCAATAATGCCGAGCATCTGACCGGCATGCGTGGTGAAGTTCACGCCGCTAATGACGTCTGCGCGGGCATCGGGATACTGGAAGCTCACGTCGCGGAAGGTGAGCTCACCGCGCGGCGCGCTGGCAGCGGGCAGTTTGGGCGAGGAGGGGTCGTTGATGCTCGTGGGGCAGGTGATGACCTCTTCCACGCGCTCGGCTGCGACCTCGGCGCGGGGCAGGATGACCGAAACCATGGTGAGGATCATAAACGCCATGACGATCTGCATGGTGTAGGAGATAAACGCCATCATGTTGCCGACCTGCATCACGCCGTCGGACACGCCCTGCGCGCCAAACCAGACGATAAGCACGGTGATGCAATTCATGACCAGCATCATGAGCGGCATCATAAAGCTCATGGCGCGGTTGGTGTAGAGCTGCGTGGTCATCAGGTCGAGCGAAGCCTTGTCAAAACGCTCGAGCTCATGCTCCTCGCGGTTGAACGAGCGGATAGGCATAAGGCCGTCGAGCAGCTCGCGGGCGGTAAGGTTCACGCGGTCCACAAAGCTCTGCATCTTTTTGAATTTGGGCATAGTGAGGCCCATAAGCACGCCGACGACGGCCGAGACCGCGATGATGGCCACGGCGATGGTCCACTCCAGGCCGGTGTGGTTGGCCAGGACGCGCATGACGGCGACGATGCCCATGACGGGGGCCATCAGGCACATGCGGATAAACAAGGTTGCGGCCATCTGGATCTGCTGAATGTCGTTGGTGCAGCGGGTGATGAGCGAGGCCTGGCTAAACTTGCCCACCTCGGCCGGCGAGAAGTGCATAACCTTGTTGAAGGTCTCGCGGCGCAGGTCGCGGGCGATGGAGCAGGCGGTGCGCGAAGCCACGGCGCCGGTCAGGATGGTGGCGACCAGCGACACCAGACACAGACCAAACATCGTGGTCGCCATGCGGCTCAGGTAGGCGTTCTGCACGTCGGCGGGGTCGATGCCCTGTGCTTTGTACTCGTCTTGCACATAGCTCACGGCGCGTTGGGTCACGATGGAGCCCGACATGGAGCCCATTTTGTCCGCCATATCGTTGGCGCCCTCGACGAGCTTGCCCTGGTCGATTAGGCCGCCTTCAACGCCTAGACGCAGGCTCTTCATGGTGATCTTGCCACCGTCGGCATCAATCTGTTTTTGCATGTTCTGCGCCGCAGCGGCCTTCTGCTGCATCTCGGCGAGTTGCTCGGGCGTCATCGCCGCCATCTGCTCGGGCGTGGGCATGGCCTGAGCGGCGCCGCCATCGCTTGCCTCGGTAGATGCGCCGGTCATGTCGCCCATGGAGTTGGCATCGATGCCCTGGTTGAACGAAAGGACGACAGTCTCGGGGAGGCTCATGATGTCGGCAATCTTGCCGCCGTCGGCGCGCTCCTCCTCGGTGCCCTTGTACGTTCGAATGCCGTTATTGTCCGCCTTGCCAAACACGGCCTCCACAGCTTTGGCGTCCTTGGTGCTCATAAAGAGTTCGAGGTCGTCGAGCGATTTGGCGCGAATGGTGTCGGGCACGGGCGAGGCGATGCCGCCTTGCTGCACGCCCACGTCGACGATGTCGCTCATATAGGTAGGCAGTGCCAGATCGGCGTTGCAGCTGATTACGATAAGTACGATAGCTGCAAACAGTGCCGGGACATGTTTTTTAAAGAGCTTGAGAATCCTCACTCGGCATCTCTCCTTTCTTGATTGCGGTCGATAATTTCGTTGGCACGTCTAAGAAGGCGCACCATCTCTTGGGTATCTGTTTCGCCAAGCTGCTCGAGGAAGGCCGCGGTGCGGTCCTCGAATTCCCGACGTTTGATTTCGAGATCCTGGAATCCTTTGTCGGTCACCGTGACGTGTACGCGACGACGGTCGGTCTTTGAGTGCTCGCGCTCGATCCAGCCCTTGGCCTCGAGGGCGCGCAGGATATTGGCGATGCGGGCGCTCGAGACCCAGGCACGATCGGCGAGTTCGCTCGGCGTGAGCGAGCCGCCGGCGCGCATGAGGGCGCGCATGACGGCCATCTCGCCGCCGAGGGCTTTGTCCGCAAAGCGCGAAATGCGCTGATGCATGCTGCCGAACTCGGTAAGGAGCTGACGCCCAAGCTCACGGAAATCGGTATCTTCCACCGAAAACCCCTAACACTAGAAACTATTTTCGGTGGAAGATGATACCCCAATACGCGGGCCTCATACAGTGGGCAATATTAAGAGCTCATTAAGACTTAAAATCATTCAATTGATGAAGCGTTTCAAATAACTATTATACACGCGGTTAGGCGAGGGGTTGTCACCACCATGACGACTGGGACTCATATAATCGCCACGTGCGATGCTCCAACTTCCCGCAAGGAGACACCTAAATTAAAGGGGGATGGAGTCATGGCATTTGACTTCACGGGCAAGACCGCGATTGTCACGGGCGGCACTCAGGGCATTGGCCTCGAGATCGCCAAGGGCATCGTCGCGGGCGGCGGACACGTCGCGCTCATCGCAAGGAACGCTGCTAAGGGCGAGGCCGCGGTGGCCGAGCTTGGCGAGGGCAACAAGTTCTATCAGCTCGATGTCGCTGATGCACCCAAGGCGCGCGAGACCGTCGAGCAGATTTTTACGGACCTGCCGCAAACCAACATCCTGATCAACTGCGCCGGTGTCATCAGCACCAAGAAGTTCGACGAGATCGATGACACCGAGTGGCGCCGCACTATCGATATCAACCTCAACGGTACCTTCACTATGATGAACGCCGTGTACCCGCACTTTAAGGCGGCGCATGCCGGCACTATCGTCAACGTGAGCTCCGTTGCTGGCAAGATCGGCGGCGGCCTGCTTGGCACCGCTGCCTACGCGAGCTCCAAGGCCGGTGTCAACGGCCTTACCAAGGCGGTCGCCAAGGAGGGCGGCAAGTTTGGCGTTCGCTGCAACGCCGTGTGCCCGTCGCTCACGTTGACCGATATGACCTCGATTCTCTCTGACGAGAACTCTCAGCGCATCATCAACGGTATTCCTCTGGGCCGCGCTGCCCAGGCCAGCGAGCCTGCGCAGATGGTGCTGTTCTTCGCTTCCGACCTCGCCAGCTTCGTGAACGGCGAGATCGGTGACTGCGACGGCGGCATCGTCCTGGACGGGTAATACCCCGCGATGATTATTCGGCGACGGCTCCTGCGACTCGGGACCGTCGCCTTCTTTCTGACATAGGCGCGTGCGGCTACGATTCGCATGCATCCAAAGGAGATATATATGAGTGAATCGACTGCGGTGGAGGCGCCGGCGGCAAAGGAGCCGTTCTTTAAGATGTCCTCCATCCCGGGTGCCAATATTTTGGTGCCGCTTTTGCTGGGCTGCCTGCTCAACACGCTATTCCCCGACCTGTTCAAAACGCTCGGCAGCTTTACGCTTGGTATGACCCAGCAGGGCGCAGGCCCGCTCGTGGGCGCTTTTTTGCTCATCGTCGGTACGACGATTTCGTTTAAGAGTGCTCCTGCCGCCGCTGCACGCGGCGCCATCATCATCGCCGTCAAGCAGATCGTGGTCGTTGCCGTGTCGCTGCTCATCCTTTATGTGTTCAACGACAACCTGTTTGGCATCTCTGCTATGGTGATGCTGGCGGCTTGCACCGGCGCCAACAACGCTATGTACGCTGGTCTGATGGGCACCATGGGCAATGAGGCCGAGCGTGGCGCCGTCGCCATCACCACGCTGGTTGTCGGCCCTCCGGTCACGATGATCGTGCTCGGCGCTGCCGGTCAGGCTCCGATCGGCTGGTCGCTCGTGGGCGCCATCCTACCGATCGTCGTCGGCATTATTCTGGGCAACCTGTTCCCCAGCTTTAAGAAGATGATGGCACCGGCACTTTCCGCCGTCATCGTGCTCGTCTTCTTTGCCATGGGCTCGACCATGACCTTTGGCCAGCTCATTAATGGCGGTCTCCCCGGTATTCTGCTCGGCGTGATCTGCTCGGTGGTCTTTGCAATTCCCGTTATCGCGGTCGATAAGCTCACGGGCGGTACGGGTGTCGCAGGTGCGGCCATTTCGAGCTGCGCCGGAGCCAATGTGGCCACGCCTGCTGCCATGGCAAGCGTCAACGAGGCCTTGTATGGCGGTGCGGTGCTCGCGACGGCTACGGCACAGGTTGCTGCCTGCGCAATCGTGACGGCTATTTTGACCCCGCTGGTCACCAGCTGGTGCTACAAGCATTTTGAGGGCCAGGGCAACGGCGATAGCAAGACAACGACCGACAAGGCCGCCGCAGCCGCCTAATGCCAAGCGGCAATCAAAGCTAAAAACTAGCTACGCCACAGGGCGGC
>USEF01000101.1 GCA_900553475.1 uncultured Collinsella sp.
GGCGGCCAATGGCTTGCCAGTAAATTGTTATAAAAAAGGAGAACGCCTGACCAGAAAAAAGCTGTTCCGGCGTTCTCCAAAAAATCATGGGGGTTGATCTGTGCGGGCGGCTCCATCACCGGTGGATGGAACAGCGCGGATCAGAACATTTCCTTCAGCTCGGGCTTGCCGTCCACGTAGGTCAGGATGGCAGTGCTCTTGACGGGGTTGTGGTGCTCGTCGAAGGTAAAGGTGCCGGTGATGCCCTCGATGGTGCCGCCGGCAATGGCATCGATGACGGCCTGCTTGTACTCGTCGGAGCCGGCCTCGAGACCCTGCTCCTCAGCTGCCTTGATGCCGTACACGACGGTCATGGCAGCATCGTAGCCCAAGGGTGCAAAGCCGTTGGGGTAGGCCTCACCGTACTCGGCCTTGTAGGCATCCTCAAACGCGGTGCTGGAGCCCTTGGCGTAGCAGGCGCAGAAGTAGGAGTCCTTCAGCTGGTCGGCGGTGGCGTAGCCCTCCAGACCATCCCAGCCGTCGCCGCCGAGGAAGGGAACGTTCAGGCCGACGCTCTCAGCCTGAGCCAGGATCTGACCCACTTCCTGATAGTAGTTGGGGCAGAACACCATCTCGGGGTTCTTGCCCAGAATGCTGGTCAGCTGGGTCTTGAAGTCCACGTCGCCCTCAGAGTAGCTCTCCTGATCCACGACGGTGCCGCCCTTTGCCTCAAACTCCTTGGCAAAGTTCTCGGCCAGACCCTCGTTGTAGTCCTTGCCCTTCAGGAAGATGACGGCTGCCTTGGTGTAGCCCAGCTTCTCGTAAGCGTAATCTGCCATCTTCACGCCCTGGAAGGGGTCGGTGAAGCAGGCACGGAACACATTCCCGTTCACGGTGTCGGTCTCGGCATCGTAGGTAACAGCCTCGGCAGTAGCGGAAGCGGTGACCATAGGCATATTGTAATCGGCGCTCTCGGCGGCAACAGCCAGCGTGGGAGCGGTGGTTACATCGCCCACCAGAGCGGTGATGCCCTGATCCACCATCTTGGTAAAGCAGGTCACAGCCTGCGTTTCATCGCCCTGCTCGTCCATGGCGATGATCTCCAGCTGCTTGCCGTTGACACCGCCATCGGCATTGACCTGCTTCATGTACAGGCTGGCACCGTTTACAACAGCCTGACCGTAAACGGAAGCGTCACCGGTCAGGGGGCCCATCACACCCACCTTGATAGTGCTGCCGGAAGCAGCAGCGGAACCGGCTGCAGAAGAAGCGGCCGTGCTTGCGGAAGAACCGCCGCAGGCAGTCAGAGCGCTTGCTGCGGCAACAACACCGGCAGCAGCCATGAACTGACGACGAGTGATCATCTTTTTCATAAAAATCTCCTCCTTCGGAGTGTTCTATAAAGTAAATTGATAAAAACGGAAGCAAGGCCCTTCCCCTCTAAAGCGGCCTTGCTTCTGTTCTTGTCTGTTATTATAGCTATCTGGGTTCAAATCCGCAATTCACAAACCGTCCATACTTTTGGGCGCATTTTCTCGGCTTTGTTGATACTTTATACAAAAATTAAAGCGTGATTTTGTGCACTATTTCAAATTGTTCATTTTGTTTATCTGTGACATGAAACAAATTCACAAGTTGCAAAATGGTTACAGGGTCTCCATCTCGGCGTCGGCGGCAAATTCGGCCTCGGCGCGGACTTCGGCGGCCTGTCCCTCGGCCTCGGCAACAGCCAACGGCTCTGCCAGTGCCTTGCGGATGGCGGTGACGTAGAACACCATGGAAAGCGCCGTACCGATGCACCAGCCCACAGGCCATGCCATCCAGATGCCGGTGGAGCCCAGCGCGGTGGCGCTGAGCACGGCGGCAATGCCCACGCGCAAAATCAGGTCGGTGAAGGTGGCGATCATGAACCGCACCATCAGGCCGCAGCCGCGCAGGATGCCGTCTGCCACCAGCTTGACCGACACCACAAAGTAGAAGGGAGAGAGGATGCGCAAAAACAGCATACCGGTGTCAATGGCAGGGCCCTGCGGGTCGTTCATGAACAGCAGCAGCAAAAAGCGGCCAAAGAAGAAGTACAGCACCACCAGCGGCACGCACAGCAGCCACACCAGATTGCGGCCTGCGCCAAAGCCTTCCTTGACGCGGTCCATCTTGCCGGCACCCATGTTCTGGGAGGTGTAGTTGGAGATGCCGTTGCCCAAGGTGGTAAAGGAGGTGATGACCATGTTGTTCAGCTTGACGGCGGCAGAATAGCCTGCAATGACGCTGGCGCCAAAGGTGTTGATGATGCTCTGCAGGATGATGTTGCCCACCGAGACAAAGCTCTGCTGCAGGATGCTGGGCACAGCCACCACGGCCACCTTGCCCAGCATATTCCACGAGAACAGCTGCACATGACCCTCGGTGTGGAAAGCGCGGATGCGGCGGAACACCACCACCATGGCCAGCACGCAGCTGACACCCTGACACAGGAAGGTAGCCCATGCCACACCGGCGATGCCCATCTTGAAACCTGCCACAAACAGGATGTCCACGCCGATGTTGGACAAAGAAGAGACTGCAAGGAAGTAGAAGGGGGTCTTGCTGTCGCCAAGGGCAGAGAAGATGCCGGTGGCAATGTTGTAGAAGAACATGAAGGGCAGGCCCAGAACGTAGATATCCAGATACAGCGCAGAATCTGCAAGGATCTCCTCCGGGGTGTTGATGAGCTCCAGCAGGGCGTCGCAGCCAAACAGACCGATGCCCATCAGCACGGCGCACAGCACGGCAGAGCCGATGAGGGAGGTGTAGACCGAGGTCTTCATCTCGCGGTATTCCTTTGCGCCAAAGTAGCGGGACACGATGACCGAGCAGCCGATGTTGCAGCCAAAGGCAAAGGCGATGAAGATCAGGGTGATCTCGTAGCTGTTGCCAACCGCAGCCAGCGCGTTCTCACCGATGAACTTGCCCGCTACCAGACTATCCGCGATGTTGTACAATTGCTGGAAAATGATGCTGCCGAACATTGGCAGACAGAATTGCCACAATACCTGTGACGGCTTGCCCACCGTCAGATCCTTATTCATTGCAAAAATCCTCCTCTATAACGACTATAAATGGGAAAACAGCGAAAACGCCGCAACCAGTATAGAACCGAATCGCCAAAAAGTAAAGAAAATTTTTGGCATATCTGCCATATAAAAAACACATGGTAAGCATAACGTATCCCCGCTGCCGCAAGAGGGCAGACTGTAAACGGGTTTTCCACGGCGGTTTGCGTTCCCGTTAAAAATTTAGGTCTGCAAACATACGCACCGGCTCTTGCGCCGGGGTGCAAAGCGTGGTAGGATATTGGCGGTTAGTTATATATAACTATCTAAATAGAGCAGTTCCCCGTCTGCCCGCCCGGGCGGTATGGGAGAGAAAATGATATTCAGGAGGGTTTCAAGATGAATTATCTGGAAATTGAAGCTGTTGTTGGCCGCGAGATCTTAGACTCCCGCGGAAACCCCACTGTGGAAGCCGAAATCACGCTGGCGGACGGCACTGTGGCGCGCGGCTGTGCCCCTTCCGGCGCATCCACCGGTGAGTTTGAGGCACTGGAGCTGCGGGACGGCGACAAGAGCCGCTATCTGGGCAAGGGTGTGACCAAGGCGGTGGAGAACATCAACACGGTCATTGCGGACGCAGTGGTGGGCATGGATGCTTCCGACATTTACGCCGTGGATGCTGCCATGCTCAAGGTAGACGGTACCAAGGATAAGTCCAATCTGGGCGCAAACGCCATTCTGGCGGTGTCCATTGCAGCCTGCCGCGCAGCAGCCGCTTCGCTGGAGATGCCGCTGTACCGTTTTCTGGGCGGCGTAAACGGCAACCGTCTGCCTGTGCCCATGATGAACATTCTGAACGGCGGCGCACACGCCACCAACACCGTGGACACGCAGGAGTTCATGATCATGCCGGTGGGCGCACCCTCTTTTAAGGAAGCGCTGCGCTGGTGCGCCGAGGTGTTCCATGCGCTGGCTGCCATCCTGAAGTCCAAGGGTCTGGCTACCTCCGTGGGCGATGAGGGCGGCTTTGCCCCCAACCTTAAGACCAATGCCGAGCCGTTCGAGTACATCACCAAGGCCGTGGAGAAGGCCGGCTTTAAGCCCGGCGTCGACTTCATGTACGCCATGGATCCGGCGTCGACCGAGTTCTACAACGCCGAGACCGGCATGTACGAGCTCAAGGGCGAGGGCGTGGAGTACACGAGCGCCCAGATGGTCGATTACTGGGAGAAGCTCGTCGACACCTATCCCATCATCTCCATCGAGGACGGCATGGCCGAGGAGGACTGGGACGGCTGGGTCGAGCTTACCCGCCGCATTGGCAACAAGGTGCAGCTGGTGGGCGACGACCTGTTCGTCACTAACACCGAGCGCCTCAAGAAGGGCATCGAGCTGGGTGCCGCCAACGCGATCCTGGTCAAGGTCAACCAGATCGGCACGCTCACCGAGTCGCTCGAGGCCATCGAGACCGCCAAGGAGGCCGGTTACGCCTGCATCGTGAGCCACCGCTCCGGCGAGACCGAGGACTCCACGATCGCCGACCTGGTCGTGGGCGTCAACGCCGGCCAGATCAAGTCGGGCGCCCCGTGCCGCAGCGACCGCATCGCCAAGTACAACCAGCTCATCCGCATCGAGGACGAGCTCGAGGGCAGCGCGCATTTCGCCGGCAAGGCCGCGTTCTACAACATTCGCTAGGCAAGTGGCGTGTGCGGGGACGGGGCTGACTCGGATTCGCCTCGCTCCCGCCGGGCACTGTTGAGCACCATTGGGCGCTGGGCCATATGGCTCAGCGCCTTTTTTATGTCGAGCAAGGGCCGCCGAAGGCGTTGCGCGCGCTCGTGCTATAACTAAAAGACTAAGCGCAAACAAACCTCAACCGCACAAGGCGCACATGGATCAGATTTACGACAACAGGTACTATTCCGCCGGTTCGCGTGAGCCGTCACCTCGCCGTGCGCGCACGGTGCAGCTCGGCGGGCCCGATTACGCCGGTGCCGACCGCTCCACGCAGCGACCGACAAGTGCTTCACACTCCCGTGCTCAAATGAATACGTCGACGGACCGTCCGCCACGTTCGGTGCGCCCGGCGCATTCGGAGCATGCTCAGCGTTCCTTGGCTCAAACGCATGAAAAGCCGAGTAGGCCCTCGAACCGTCTTTCGGGCTCGGATTTTATGCATTACGCCAACGATAACGCGGTGGTCAAGGCAATCTACGACTTTACCCACGGTCCCCAGCGAGGGCTGTTTGTTGGCATTGTCGTCGCCCTGGCACTCGTGAGCCTGTACTTCCCCGTGCGCGACCTGTATGTGGCAAAACGCTCGAGTGACATCTTGGCCAAGCAGGTCGAGATTCGCGAGCAATATAACGACGACCTGCAAAAAAGTGTCGACAAGCTGCTCTCGGAGGAGGGTATCAAGGACGCGGCATCCGAGGATCTGGGCCTGGTGATGCCCGGCGAGAAGAGGATTGAAGTGCAGGGCCTGGACGACGATTCGGACGTTTCGTCGAGCAAGAAGTCGTCGAACGCCAAGAAGGCCAGCGAAGTTGCCAAGGAAATCGAAGAAGTCGGTAAGGACGCGCCGTGGTACATCCAGGCGCTCGACATGCTGTTTGGTTTTAACGGCGTCGAGGGTCAGACGGTCGTGTCCAACGGCGAGTAGCGCCCGGAGGGGAGCCCGCAATGGCAGATTGCAAACGATATAAGGTGGCCGCGATCGATCTAGGAACGGTGTCGTCGCGGCTGGTGTTGGCCCAGGTCGAGGGCGGGTCGATCGTGGAATCGTCCAAGCACACCGAGATTACCGACTTGGGTGAGGGCGTGGACGCGACGGGCCGCTTTTGCGAGACGGCCGTTGAGCGCGTGCTCGCTGTGTGCCGGATGTTTGTGGACGAGGCTCGTGCCTTTGGGGCCGCGTGCATCTGCACCACCTGCACGAGCGCCGCGCGCGATGCGTCCAACGCCGCGCTGCTGCTGGACGGCCTGCGCGATCTGGGGCTTGAGCCACAGGTGATTCCGGGCGAGGTCGAGGCACGCCTGACGTTTTTTGGCGTGGCGCACGACTTTGCCGGCGAACGCATTATCGTCGCCGATTCGGGCGGCGGATCCACGGAACTCGCGACGGGCGTGTACGCGCCGGAGCG
>USEF01000102.1 GCA_900553475.1 uncultured Collinsella sp.
TTAAGCTGGCCATTCTAGGAACTATTCCACCGCAACTAATAAATGGTTAGTTCATGCTACTTTGGTGGCCGGTTCGACCGGTACCGTTGCGCGTCACGGTTTCATGGAGCAAAAAGAACCCGGGGACCTGTTTGGTCTCGGTGTATTCCATAAGGATGCCGTCGGCGTTGTAGGTCTGCCCGCGTATAACGGCGAGTGCGTTAAAGTCGTCGAGATCGAGCACGCGCGTATCCTCGGGCGTGGGATGCTCGATCGTCACATCGCGTTTGCCCGTGGCAATCTTAATGCCAAGATCTTCTTCGAGGTAACGATAGATCGAATCGTTGACAATCTCGGGTGTCAGTCCCGGTACCTGTGAGCTTAGATAATAGGAGTCGTCGGAGCACACGGCTTGTCCGTCTGCATAACGGATGCGTTTGGCGCGTGTGAGCTCACAGCCTTCGGGAAACCCGGTAATCTTGGAGAGCGTCTTGCTGCAGATGAGGAGCTCAAAGACGGTGGTGACAGTCTTGAGCTCAAAGCCTCGGTTGACCGCGATTTCCTTAAAGGTCTCGAGTCCGCCGCCGCCACGACTCTTCTCGTCACTGATGTTGCGAATGACGCGCATGCCTTTGCCTTGCTGGGGGAGCACGTAACCATCTGCCGCAAGCATCGAGATGGCGCGACGGACCGTCATGCGCGAACAGTCAAACAGCTGCGTGAGCTCAGTCTCCGAAGGCAGATAACTCTGATAGGCGTATGTGCCGTCGTCAATCGACTGCTTCACGTTGTCATAAATAGTTTGGAAGATGGCTCGCGCCACGACGGTCTCCTAGAGCTGAGTGCGCGAGCGGTGGATGAGGACCGCTCGCGCAGGTGTCGATCGATTTACTTGCTGGGGTCGATTATATATTTACCCATGGCACGCAGAGCTGGGTCTGACAGGATGGCGCCGAGTTCGTCGAGGGAAGCCACCTTGGCGACCATCGAGGATACGTCGAGCCTGCCAGAGTCGATGAGCTCGAGCGCGCGACGCTGCGTATAAGGGTTGATGTAGGACGAGGTAAGCACAAGCTCCTTCTGGAAGACCTCGAAGGGCTTGACGGTGATTGTCTCATCGGGCTTGGTGAGGCCGAACATCATGACCGTAGCCTTATGGCCGGCGATCTGGATGGCCTGCTCGATGGTGACGGGCTTGCCAACACACTCGATAACGACATCGACGTTGCCGACGCCCTCCTGCTTCAGGCGGGCCGGGACGTCCTCGTGGATGGAATCAATTGCCAGGTCGGCGCCGAGTTTGAGCGCAACCTCGCGCTTGCCTTCGACAGGCTCGAGCAAGACAACCTTGGTGGCGCCGGCGTTTTTAGCAAGCTGCATCATGAGCAGACCGATCATGCCACCGCCGATAACGACAACTGTGCTGCCGGGCTTGATGTTGCACATATCGATGCCGTGCAGGCAGCAGGCGACGGGCTCGGTCATAGCACCCTGCTCAAAGCTGGTGTGATCGCCCAACTTGTAAACTTGCTGCATATCGACGGAGCAGTACTCGGCAAAGCCGCCGTTAACAGTGGTGCCGTAACCGGTCATATGCTCGCAGTAGTGGTTGATTCCGTCGCGGCAGGGTTCGCAGCAGCCGCAGGGATGGTTTGGGTCGATGCACACGCGATCGCCCGGTTTAAAGCCAGCGACGTCGCTGCCCACGGCCTCGACAACGCCCGCAAACTCATGACCAAGGATCGTGGGCGGGGTAACGTCGGCTGCACCCTTGTCGCCTTCATAGATATGAACGTCGGTACCGCAGACGCCGCAAGCTTTGACGTTGATCAGAACGTCGCGCCTGCCCACGGCCGGCTTTGCCGATTCCTCGACTCTGAGGTCGTGCTTTCCATAGAAGACCGCGCTTTTCATGGTGACTCCTTAACGTGGCGGTGAATGTTGTAATGAAGTATAGGTATGTCTATAGATATAGACAAGCACATCTAGACAAGTAGAAAAGAAATATTAAATGCAGCCATAAGGTATGTCAGATTTAGCAGGCAAAACACTGGACTCATACCGTTTACGGCCAATAATCAACCGTTTACCGACCGTAGTATTTATGCTAACTTGTCTAGATAAGTGATATGATAAAAATAGAAGCGCAAGAAGTTAGGGAAGCGGGCCCACCCGTCCTATTGCACGAGGTACACGCAAACGGCGCGTCTGCGGTCTCGAGTGAAGCCAAAACCGCAGTCGCTCCGAATGAAGAGAGGGGGATTCCCCGTCATGATGCAAAAGATACAACGTTTCGGCGGTGCAATGTACACGCCTGCAATTCTTTTCGCATTTTCCGGAATCGTCGTCGGCCTGGGTACGTTGTTTACCACCGAGGCGATCTTTGGCGAGATGGCCACAGCGGGTCATCTTTGGTTTGATTGCTGGAATGTGCTGCTCCAGGGTGGTTGGACGCTCTTTAACCAGATGCCGTTGCTGTTTTGCGTAGCGTTGCCAATCTCGCTCGCGAACAAGCAGAACGCTCGCTGCTGCATGGAGGCTTTGGCCATCTACCTTACCTTCAACTACTTTGTAAGCACAATCTTGGGGCAGTGGGGCCCTGTCTTTGGTGTTGACTACTCTGTCGAGGTGGGCAGTGGTACTGGTCTTGCCACTATCGCAAGCATCAAAACGCTTGATATGGGCATCATGGGCGCGCTCATTATCTCTGGTATCGCCACGATGCTGCATAACAAGTTCTTCGACACCGAACTTCCTGAGTGGCTGGGCGTGTTCTCGGGCTCCGTGTTCATCTATATGATCGGTTTCTTCGTTATGGTTCCGGTCGCTCTTATCGCCTGCCTGGTGTGGCCGCATGTTCAGGCTGCTATCTCCGCCTTCCAGGGATTCATCCTTTCCGCCGGTACGTTCGGCGTTGGCGTCTTTGCTTTCTTCGAGCGCGTGCTGATTCCTACAGGCCTTCACCACTTTATCTATACGCCGTTCTATTACGACAACGCGGCGGTCAATGGCGGCATCTTTGCCGCTTGGGCTAACATCCTGCCCCAACTGGCTGCCGATCCGAGCATTGCTCTTAAGGATGCCGCACCCTGGGCTGCCTATACCTGCCCTGGTTGGACTAAGGTCTTCGGCTCGCTTGGCGTCGCCATTGCGTTTTATATGACCGCCAAACCCGAGCGCAAGCAGCGCGTCAAGGCTCTGCTGATTCCGGTCACCCTTACCGCTATGCTTTGCGGTATTACCGAGCCGCTTGACTTCACCTTCCTGTTCATCGCGCCTGGCCTGTTCGTCGTCCACTGCGTGCTCGGAGCGCTTGGCTGCATGGCTCAAAACCTCCTTGGCGTCGTGGGTATCTTCGACGGCGGCATCATCTCGATGCTCTCGTGGGACTGGCTGCCCCTTTGGGCCGCACACGGTCTGCAGTACGCCATCTCCATCCTTGTCGGTCTGTGCTTTACCGCTCTTTGGGTTGTGGTCTTCCGTTTCCTGATTGTCAAGTTCGACTTTAAGACCCCCGGTCGCGAGGATGACGATGTTGAGGTCGAGCTCAAGTCCAAGGCCGACTACAAGCAAAAGCAGGGCGGTGCTGCTGCTGGCAAATCGGCCGCCCAGAGTAAAGATGATGAGCGCTTGGTGCTTGCCGAGAACATCCTCGATCTGCTCGGTGGCACGGATAACATCATCGATGTAACGAACTGCGCTACCCGTCTGCGCGTTAACGTCAAGGACAAGAGCGTCGTTGCACCCGAGGCTTCCTTCAAGGCGATCGGTACGCATGGCTTGGTGGTCCAAGGTCAGTCAATCCAGGTCATCGTCGGCCTTAGCGTCCCGCAGGTTCGCGAGAAGTTCGAGAGTCTTCTGAAGTTCGAGACTCTTCTGTAAACCATCGTCCATCGAAACAATCGGCCTTGCAGAGCCGGTATGCACCGCAAGGCCGATTCTAGAGATAAAAAACTCCACTTCTAGGTAACAATTCCAAACCGTGCAGGCCGCGTACGGGGATGGATTGAGCAAGCGGCCAGAATGAGGAGGACATCATGTCCAAGAAAAACTATGCCGTGACCATTGCCGGCGGTGGCTCTACCTTCACCCCGGGCATCGCTCTGATGCTGCTTGAGGAGCGCGACCGCTTTCCGGTCAACAAGGTGACCTTCTACGATAACAACGCCGAGCGCCAGGAGACCGTGGCCAAGGCCTGCGAGATCTACTTCCACGAGAACGCCCCCGAGGTTGAGTTTAGCTACACCACCGACCCCGAGACCGCATTCACCGGGACCGATTTCGTCCTCGCTCACATCCGCGTCGGCCTGTACGCCATGCGTGAGCTCGACGAGAAGATTCCTCTCAAGTACGGCTGCGTTGGCCAAGAGACCTGCGGTGCCGGCGGTATCGCCTACGGCATGCGCTCCATCGGTGGTGTCATCGAGATCCTCGACTACATGGAGAAGTACAGCCCCAACGCCTGGATGCTCAACTACTCCAACCCCGCGGCCATCGTCGCCGAGGCCTGCCGCGTGCTGCGCCCCAACAGCCGCATCATCAACATCTGCGACATGCCGATCGACCTTATGGATAAGATGAGCCGTATGTGCGGCATCAAGGATCGTCGCGAGCTGCAGTATAGCTACTACGGCCTCAACCACTTTGGTTGGTGGAGCAAGATCTACGACAAGGACGGCAACGACCTCATGCCGCAGATTAAGGAGCACATGGCTAAGAACGGCTACCTGGACGGCATCGAGCACGAGGCCGGTAAGGAGCAGCATGTCGAGGAGAGCTGGATTCACACCTTCGGCAAGGCCAAGGATGTCTATGCTGTCGATCCCGAGACGATTCCCAATACCTACCTCAAGTATTACCTGTACCCGGACTATGTCGTCGAGACGTCTGACCCCAACTACACTCGCGCCAATGAGGTTATGGACGGCCGCGAGAAGAAGGTCTTTGGCGCTTGCCGCGACATCATCGCCAAGGGTACTGCCAAGGACGGCGGCTTTGAGCCGGATGTACATGCCAACTACATCGTCGACCTTGCCTGCGCACTGGCCGAGAACACGCTCGAGCGCTTCCTGCTGATCGTCCCCAACGATGGCGCTGTGCCCAACTTCGACCCGACGGCCATGGTCGAGGTGCCTTGCATCGTCGGTTCCAACGGCTTTGAGAAGATCTGCCAGGGCCCGATCCCGCAGTTCCAGAAGGGCCTGATGGAGCAGCAGGTTTCCGTCGAGAAGCTCGTTGTCCAGGCTTGGGTCGAGGGCAGCTACCAGAAGCTCTGGCAGGCACTCACGCTCTCCAAGACCATTCCTTCGGCAAGCGTTGCCAAGCAGATTCTGGACGAGCTCATCGAGGCCAACAAGGATTTCTGGCCCGAGCTTAAGTAAGGACTACTGTCTCGAACCCTCACGCATCTCTGCTTCATTTGCGCCGCCGCGGTGTCCGGATTCGCCCGGATGCTGCGGCGGCGCTATACTTATGAAGTTTGAAGTACCTGTACCAAAAGGAGCTGTCGTGTCCCTTTCCATCGGTATCGTGGGCCTGCCCAACGTGGGCAAGTCGACGCTGTTCACCGCGCTTACCAAAAAGACCGGCCTTGCCGCCAACTACCCGTTTGCCACGATCGACCCCAACGTGGGTATCGTCGACGTGCCCGATAGCCGCCTGCAAAAGCTTGCCGACATCGTTAACCCCGGCCGCATTGTGCCGGCTACGGTCGAGTTTGTCGACATCGCGGGTCTGGTGAAGGGTGCCAACGAGGGCGAGGGCCTGGGCAACCAGTTCTTGGCAAACATCCGCGAGACCGATGCCATCTGCGAGGTCGTGCGCTACTTTAAGGACCCCAACGTCATGCGTGAGGTGGGCCGCACGGGCGAGTTCGTCGACCCCGCCGGTGACGCCGATACCATCATGACCGAGCTCATCCTGGCCGACATGGGCACGCTCGAGAAGCAGCTGCCCAAGCTCGAGAAGGAGGCCAAGCGCGACAAGGAGCTCATGCCCAAGTTCGAGGTGGCCAAGCGCCTGCTTGCCTGGCTCAACGAGGGAAAGCGCGCCGCATCCATGGAGATGACCGACGAGGAGCGTGCCGCCGCCAAGGGCCTGTTCCTGCTCACCATGAAGCCCATCCTGTATGTGGCCAACGTGGACGAGGATATGCTCAACGAGGACCTGACGCC
>USEF01000103.1 GCA_900553475.1 uncultured Collinsella sp.
CCGCACGAGCCGGAGAGCACTTAATGTGCTCTCTGCGCGAGTCAGGACTGTCCGAGCAGGCGACTTCACATGCCGCCGTGCGGCCGGGGCGAACACCCCCCCAAATATTTTCAAAAAAGTTGTTGACGTGCGCGTAACGACTCGTCTAATATATCCCTTGCGCGATGGACCTGTAGCTCAGTTGGTTAGAGCGTCCGGCTGATAACCGGGAGGTCACAAGTTCGAATCTTGTCAGGTCCACCATCAAAACTGTGAAGAGCCTCGAGGCATGGCCTCGGGGCTTTTTTCTTGTGTGTGATAAAACTCATTTTGGTTTTGTGTGCTGTGCGAAAGATTGGGTAGTATAGCTATTCAATGCGGCGAAGGCGCCGCGTGTTAACCGCTACGTACCGGAGGTGTTCCATGGTTCGTGTCGACATAGAGACCATCGTCATGGCCGCCGGTCCCGTGCCATCGCTTATCGTACTTCGCGAGCGCTGCAGCAAATCGGACTCCCCTGCGCCGCTGCGCTCCCTTTCTATCCAAACTGGTTCGTTTGAGGCTGCGGCTATTAGCCGCGGTATCGACAGCGGTCGTGCCGAGCGCCCGATTGCCCATGACCTGCTGCTCGACACGCTTGATGCCCTGGATGCAAAACTCGAGCGCATCGAGATTGTCCGTGCCGAGCCTCCCGTGTTCTATGCGACGGTCGTTGTTTTGGCCGACAGCAACGAGCATAGGATCGATGCGCGTCCGAGCGATGCCATCGCCCTCGCCGTGCGCAGCAATGCTCCCATGTTTGTTGAGGACGACATCATGAACCGCCTGGGGGCCGTCTCTCCGGTTGCCGAGGAAGTCGATGACGAGCAGGAATTTGAGAAGTTCGACGAGTTCGTCCATACGCTCTCGCCCGATGATTTTTAAATGACGAGTAGCCATGAGACGGAGTGTGCACTGATGGGTCGCGGCGTTTCAGCCGAGGCCGCCGCTATCGCCCGCGAGGCTCAGATGCGCTCGGAGGCATCCGAGGCCGCACGCATCGCCTACGTGACGCAGGTCCGTACGCTTCGCGAGCGCCGTGCCTCCTTTATCAAGATGGTTGCCGCCTCCGCACTTGTCGCGGTAATCTCATCGCGCCTTCGTGGTACAGTTGGTGCGCTTGGGTTTTCGATTTCGACGGGCTTGGTCATCTGGGGCGTGGTCGATGCCGTGATGCTGACCAACCAGATTAAGGTGCTCGATAAGCGCGCGGCCGATATGATGCGCGCCCGCGACGCTGCCGCCAAGATCGCTGCCGAGGCACAAGAGATGTAACGACGCCGGACTCGATGGGAAGGTCTAAAAATGGCACAGGATATGCAGGACGCCGGAAACGTCTCCGCCGAGCTCGACGCCATGGTGTGCGACCTCATCGGGGCATTTTTAGACGATCTTGCCGCTGGTGAGAACCCCGGCGTTGTCGTTGCGATCGAGGATGCCGCGTCCAACCGCTATCTGGCGGCACTCGACGAGGACGGCGAGGAGGCATGCCTCGAGGCTGCCACCAACTTTATCTCCGAGCACAAGATGGGCCTTAAGGACGAGGGCCTGGGTCGCATCGCCCGTTACGCCATCGGCTACACCGGATGTGTCGAGATCGATGGCGGCTACCATGACGCCCTGCTTGTGAGTTTCTTTGAGACGACGCTCGAGAGCGGTTTTTCGGCATACGTACTGTACGAGGGTGTGGGCGCCGGCGATGGTTTTATGTGGAGCGACCCTGAACCTGCAGGCGAGGAAACCCCTCTTATCTAAAATCGCTAAAATAAACGAGTTTTCGGTAAAAGGCTCAAAATTCCCGCCGAGCGTTGTGTTACTGGGCGGGTCGCATACGCGTGCCGGTTGTATATAGATAGAAGATAGGGGAACTACATGCGCGTAGACAATCTGAGGAACATCGCCATCATCGCTCACGTCGACCACGGCAAGACGACGATGGTCGACAAGCTCCTGCGTGCCACGGACGCCTTCCGTGCCAACCAGCAGGTCGAGGACCGCGTCCTGGATTCTAACGACCAGGAGCGCGAGCGCGGCATTACGATTCTCGCCAAGAACATCTCTATCGAGTACAAGGACGTTAAGATCAACGTCATCGACACCCCGGGCCACGCTGACTTTGGCGGCGAGGTCGAGCGCGTGCTGCGTATGGCCGACGGCGCCCTGCTGCTGGTCGATGCCTTTGAGGGCCCCATGCCCCAGACCCGCTTCGTGCTGCGTCACGCCATCGACACCGGCCTCAAGATCATGATCGTCATCAACAAGATCGACCGTCCGGGCGCCAACCCCGAGAAGGCCTACAACGACTGCCTGGACCTTATGGCCGACCTGGGTGCCACCGACGACCAGCTTGAGTTCGCCATGGAGCACGTGGTCTACGCCAGCGCCATGAATGGCTTTGCCCGCCTTGACCCCAACGACGGCAACATGGATATGTATCCGCTGCTCGATATGATCATCGATGACATGCCCGCGCCCGAGGTTGACGAGAACGCCCCGCTGGCCATGCAGTGTGTGACCATCGACCACTCCAACTTCGTCGGCCGCATCGGTATCGGCCGTGTGTACTCCGGCGCCATCCACCAGGGCGATCAGATCCTGGTCGTCAAGAACGACGGTTCCAGCGCCACCGCTACCGTCAAGCAGCTCTTTACTTTCGACTACCTGGGTCGTACCGAGTGCCAGGAAGTCGGCGCCGGCGATATCGCTGCTGTCGTGGGTATTGACCGCACCGATATCGGCGATGTCTACACCGATCCCGAGAACCCTGTCGAGCTCGAGCCCATCGAGATCGACCCGCCGACCCTGTCCATCGTCTTTGAGGCTTCGACCTCCCCGCTCGTCGGCCGCGACGGCGACATCGTGGGTGCCCGTCAGCTCAAGGAGCGCCTGTTCAACGAGGCCGAGAACAACGTGACCATGAAGATCGAGGAACTCGAGGACAAGAGCGGCGTCGAGGTCTCGGGCCGCGGCATTCTGCACCTGTCCGTCCTGATGGAGTCCATGCGCCGCGAGGGCTTTGAGTTCCAGGTCGGTCGTCCCCGCGTTCTGTTTAAGAAGGACGAGAACGGCAACAAGCTGGAGCCTGTCGAGCAGGCCGTCGTCGAGTGCCCGGACGAGTACTCGGGCAAGGTCGTCGAGGTCTTCGGTACCTCCGGTGGCATCATGACGAGCATGGACACCTCGGGCATCGTGACGCACCTTGAGTTTAAGATCCCGACCCGCGGCATCATGGGTCTTAAGAACCGCATTATGAACGTCACCCACGGCGAGGGCGTGTTCTACCACACCTTCCTGGAGTATGGTCCTTACGCCGGCGAGATCGGTAACCGCCAGAACGGCGCCATGATCTCCATGACCACCGAGAAGGCCGTTGCCTACGCTCTGGGTACGCTGCAGGAGCGCGGCCAGCTGTTTGTTGAGCCGGGCACCGAGTGCTACGAGGGCATGATCGTGGGCGAGCGCAGCAAGGCTGGCGACATGGTCGTCAACATCGCCCGTACCAAGAACCTGGGCAACCAGCGTTCCTCGACCTCCGACATCTCCGTCCAGCTGGTGCCGCCTCGCACCTTCTCGCTGGAGGAGGCGCTGGAGTACATCGCCGACGACGAGCTGGTGGAGATCACTCCCAAGAACATCCGCCTGCGCAAGCGTCTGCTCAACGCCACCGACCGCAAGAAGGCCGCCGTCCGCGCCGGCCAGGTCAACAAATAAGCGCTGGGGCTTATAACCGCCAATAAGAAAGGGCGTCGACCGGAATGGTCGGCGCCCTTTTTGGTACACAGGGGTTGAGTTGGTCTGCGCCCCCCCGCAAAGGTGCCTGTCCCCTTTGTGGTGGTTGGCGGCTAGGCGGAGGGAAGGCCTGGCGTGTTGGAGGCCTGCTGCGGCTTGAGGTGGGCGTTGCGCCAGATGATTTGGATAACGTAGCCGAGTGTAAAGACGAAGGCTACGCCGCTGACAAAGCTACCCATAAGGGGAAGTGCCGTGAGTGCGCCCGCGGCGATACCGCCCACGGCGGCCATGGCGTAGCGGTTCTGGTTGTGTCCGACCATGCGTGCGATCGCGGTGCCCGTAAATGCCGCCGAGACCAGAGCGATGCCGATCACGGCGCACATGAGAGCTCCGGCGAGCGACAGACCTGCAATCGAGATGGTGAGCAGCAGGACGGCGGGAACGGCGGGCCACCGTGCCCAAAAGACCGCTCACCCACAGCGGGGTGGGGCGTTGACGAAGCATGCCGGCGGCGCTGGCGGTCGCGCGCGGAAGGACGAGCTCGAGGAGGATCGCGACAAAGCAGGTAGAAAGCGCCGCGGCGACGATGCCGCCGATGGTGTCGTTAATCGTTGAGGTGTCCTCGTTCTCGGTGCGGTCGATCTTGAGGGCTCCGACCTGAGCGCCCTCGGCCCGCTCGGGATCCTCGGAGATGTGGGCGTTCACCGTGCCGGTGACGCGGGCGTTTTTGCCCAGGATGAGTTTGTCAGCCCAGACCTCGACATCGCCATCGACGGTGCCGTCGATGGTTACCGTACTGCCCGCGAGCGCTGCCGACTTGGTGGAGCCTCGCAGGGCAACAGTATCGCCCATCGCGTAAAAACAGTTGGCGGTGCTACCGGTGTTGAGCACGACATGCTGACCGGCTACCGTTACACTGCCATCAATTGCGGTTTTGGAGATATCGATGGTGCGTGCCGCCAGGCGAACGGCGCCGCCTACGGCGCAGTCGCGAATCGATAGGCTGTCGCCTGCCGCGATAATATCGCGGTCGATGGAGGCATCGTCCAGGTTAAGGCTTTGGCCAGCCCAGTACAGGTCGCCCTCGGCGCCAGACGGATTTGAGTCAGCTTCGGTTGCGAGTACGTTACCCGCGGTGTCTGTGCCGGCGAACGACGCCGTGGGAAGTACGGTCAGCGCAAGCGCAATCAGTGCGAATAAGAGGGCGATGCGAGCCTGCGCTTTGCGGCGCTTGGTCGACGGTTCTAGGTTGCAGGGCATAGTGAATCCTTCGTTAGATACTCGGCATATATCTAACAGGGTACCCAACGTGCGAGCGCTCTAAAAGAATCTCTCGGTTGCATTTCGAAGGGTCGTGCCGTGCTGTCTACTTTTTACGGTGCAAAAAGCGCGCGATGTCTTCTTCGGTGGGGCTTTTGATATCAAAACGCAGTGAGAGCCATCGCAGACCCATGGTCACGACAACGCATACGACCAGCGCGGCGACATTGCTCACGATGCCGCTCATAACGAGACACACATAGCTTGCCGATCCGGCGATGGCGGCGATGGCATAAAAGTTAGTACGTTGGAAAATGCCTGGAACCACGCCCATAAAACCGTCGCGCAGCATGCCGCCGCCCACCGCGGTAAAAAAGCCCATCATGACGCATACGGCGGGTGCAAATCCGTAGACCAGTGCCTTGTCCGCGCCGGTTGCCGCATAGATGCCGACCGAGATGATATCGAGGAGGGGGATGAGTTTGTCGGGCTTATCGACGATTGCCGGGAAGATGTAAATGATGGCCGCCGTGGCGATGGAGAGCGGCAGCGCCATTGGCTGGTTGAGGATGTAGACGTTGCCGACCTGGAGTGTCATGTCGCGCAAAAGACCGCCGCCCAGACCGCAGACTACCGCGAGTGCGACCGCGCCCACCAGGTCGAGCTTGTGTTCGCGCGCAACCAACACACCCGAGATCGATGCGGCGACAACGGCGAACATCTCGAGCCAAAATGGGATGGCGACCATGGCATCCGAGGCATGTGAGGTAACGGTTATAGCGGCGACGACGGGCAAGATGGGGTCCTTTGGGTTACGGGATTGGACAATGCCCGTACATAGTACATGTTCGGCGACGATTGCGACCCTATTGCTCGGCAAACGGTCGGGACTGGGTACGGTCATAGGTTCCAAACATGTACATCAGCCTCCAAAGATGTCGAAAAATATCGTTTTTGGAGGGTGATGTACATGTTTGGGGATCTGGGTTGATGCTGAACGCGATGGGGGCGTGGCTGAATAGGAGGGATGTCTAAACTTTGAGCAGAGCTCAAAGTTTATCCGGTCGGCTTACGCCGACC
>USEF01000104.1 GCA_900553475.1 uncultured Collinsella sp.
TGCGGCTCATCCGGTCCGACCGGGCCGCGCGGCAAGGAGATATATTGCCAGACCGGAGGGGCCCCGGGGGCGGGAATCGCGCACTCCATATTTTGTTCACAAATGAATAGGTCCCTCAGTCGCATCACTGAGGTTAAAACTGAAGCATTGGCTTCTGATATTGGCGATGACCAGCTGTTTTATGTGTATTGAGACATCGGTCATCTCTGGAGCGCTACTTTACTCCAAAGGCATCAGTTATTTGTTTCCCATCGGTAAAAGGCGGGTTTTGTTCGCCAAGCGTTCTTATATATAGATAGATACGGGTTCGAACCCGTGCACCGGCAATAAAAAAGCGACCAACCGGAGTCGATCGATTTCTTTTCTATGGTGGGCCGTCAGGGGTTCAGCCTGCTTCGCAGGCGGCCGCTGCGGCGCTTTCGCGCCTTGCGCGCTGCGCTGGCAAACGCTCACGCGTTTACTCAGCTCCGCGCCCCGACGGGTTCGAACCCATGAAAGGGCGACAAAAAAGACGGCCAACCGAAGTTGACCGTCTCAACAATCTTTGGGTGGGCCGTCAGGGGTTCGAACCCTGGACCTTGGGATTAAAAGTCCCCTGCTCTGCCAGCTGAGCTAACGGCCCGCGGGTGGCATTGTACCACGGTCTGGGACTATTCCCAACTCCATTGGCCGTTCTGGAAAATCACAACTTCACGTCCATCAGGCGTAATGCCCGTAATATCGATGTCGTCCGTGCCGATCATAAAATCGACGTGCGTGCTCGAGACGTTAACGCCATGCTCCAGGAGCTCCTCCTTGGACATGTCATACCCACCCTCGATGCATTCGGGGAAACCGACACCTAGCGCGAGATGGCAGCTAGCGTTCTCGTCATAGAGCGTGTCATAGAACAGAACGCCGCTTTCGCGGATCGGAGTGTTCTTGGAAATGAGCGCGACCTCGCCCAGATGAGCGGCACCTTCATCGGTGTCAATAATGCTCGCAAGCGTTGCCTTGCCCACGCGGGCGTCGTAGTCCACCACGCGGCCGCCCTCGAACTTAATCCAAAAATCTTCGACTTTATTGCCGTGGTGGATGAGCGGCATGGCCGAGTACACGATACCGTCGGCGCGCATGCGATCGGGCGAGGTGAAGACTTCCTCGGTGGGAATGTTGGGGAAGAAGGGGTGTCCATCGGGCGTCTTGCCCTTGCCGCCGGCCCACTCGTGACCCTTCGTCATGCCAATCGTCAGATCGGTTCCATTTGCCGCGGTGTAATGCAAGTAGTCGAAACGATTGTCGTTCAGGAAACGCAGGTTCTTTTCGAATGCGGCGTCATGGAGTTCCCAGTCGCTCTCCGGGTCCTGGCCATCGGCGCGTGCGGTGTGCAGAATCGCATTCCACAGTTTATAGATTGCAACCTCATCGGCGTCTCCTGGGAACACCTCTTGCGCCCAAGCCACGACCGGAGCGCCGGCGATGCACCACGGATTGATGTTGTAATCCAGTCCACGGCGGAAAACTTTGCACTGCGTATTCCTCGCCTTTGATGCCGCGGCCGGCTTGGCTGGATCGATGCCCTTGAGGGCCGCAGGATCCGCACCTTCGATAAAGACAAAGCAGGCACCATCCTGGGCCAAGGAATCCAGCTGCATGCGCTTCCACTCGGGTGTCTGCTCAAAATAGCTTTTCTCGACATGCTCGTACGTGAGCCTCGTCACGGCATCATCGGCCCAAATGACCGTCACGTGGCCGGCGGCGGCAGCATAGGCCTCCGCGACCACCACGCGCGCAAACGGCGCGCACTCGACCGGAGACTGAACGACGACCTCCTGGCCGGGCTTGACGTTTACGCCCTTGCGGACGACCAGGCGCGCGTAGTTTTTAATCTTGGGCTCCAGGGCCTTCATGCCCTCCAGAGCCTCTTCGACCGTCAGGGCAGCTCGAATCATGTGCCACTCCATCTATCTATAGAACAGTAAAAAGGCGCGCCGCAAAAACGACGCGCCTTATATCTTAGCGATAAGTATGTATGCAAACGCTACTTCTTCTTGGAGTCCTTCTGGTCCTCCTCGGCAGCCGCGCGCTCAATAAGAGCGTTGAGCTTGTTCTCGGACATGCCCTCGGCCTGCGCGCGGTACATGTTGCGCAAGGGACGAATACGAGCGAAGTCGTAGATAAAGTCACCTAGGATGATGACATAGGACAAAACGATGCCGACCATCTGGACAGGGCTGGACACCATGCCAGCGGGAGCGAAGTACAGCGAGGCCCAAATTGCCACGACGAGCACCATGCCAATGGCGAGCACAATCCACCAGATGCGACGGCGCTTGGTGTAGTCCTCGTCCTGCTTGAGGAGGATATTCGACACCGTATAGATGCGGTCCTCCTTGGCGCGCTGCTTGGCCTTGCGGGCGCGCTTCTCCTCTTTAGAGAGGCCCTCGAGGTTCTCGCCCTTCTCGAGCTCTTTGCGGCGTGCCTTAGACGAAGCCGGCACGACGCGAACGGAGCTCGCTGCTTGGCGGGCGGGCTTAGCAGATGCGGCAGACTTGCGCGCAACCCCGGTAACTTCGTGGGATTGCGTGCGCTTGTTCGTGGCGCTACGGGTACTCACTTATGCGTTCTCCTTCATGCTTGTGAACTGGGAGCCGGTGATGATCTGGAAGGCCTCGCGATAGCGCTCGGACGTGCCATCGATGACCTCGGCGGGCAGGTGCGGGGTCTCCCCCGTCATATCCCAGTTGGCCTTGAGCCAATTGCGGACGAATTGCTTGTCGTAGCTAGGCTGGATCTTGCCCTCCTCGTAGCTGGCAGCAGGCCAGAAACGGCTGGAGTCGGGCGTGAGGCACTCGTCGATCAGCGTGACCTTGCCATCAATAACACCAAACTCGAACTTGGTGTCGGCAATGATGATGCCACGGGTCGCGGCGTACTCGGCAGCGGCCTTGTAGATCTTGAGGGAAAGGTCACGAATCTGCGTGGCGATGTCCTCGCCCACGATCTCGCAGCAACGCTCGAACGAGATGTTCTCGTCGTGGTCACCGATCTCGGCCTTCGTGGACGGCGTGAACAACGGCTCGGGAAGCTTGGAAGCCTCGGTCAGGCCCTCAGGCAGCTGGATGCCGCAGACGGTGCCGTTCTCGTCGTAGGTCTTCTTGCCCGAACCGGTCAGATAGCCGCGGACGATGCACTCGATAGGAATCGTCTGGGCCTTCTTAACCAGCATGGCGCGGCCAGCGAGGTAGTCACGATACTCAGCAAACTCCTCGGGGAAATCCGCCGGGTCGATGGAAACGAGATGGTTGGGGACGATGTCGGCAAACTTATCGAACCAGAATGCCGAGATGCGATTGAGCACCTCTCCCTTAAACGGAATCTCGTCGGGAAGAATGAAGTCGAACGCAGAAATGCGGTCGGTGGCGACCATCAGCAGGTTTTCACCGGCATCGTAAATATCACGAACCTTGCCACGGGAATCCGGACGACGCTCCATCGTTGTCACGTGAGTCACTCCTTACCTAAATACGACAGAAATGCGGGTTCTTTCCCGCATGTTTTCGCAAACTCGGAGCGGCAGGGACGCGGCCCCTCCTTCACCGAATAGCGAAAAGCTAGTGCTCCATTGTAGTAGATGCCGCGTCTGCCGTGTGCTCGCGGGGCAGATGAATTGTAAAAGTCGTACCCTTTCCAAGCTCCGACTCCACGGATATGTAGCCATGGTGACGCTCGACAATCTGCTTGGTCACGGCGAGGCCGACGCCCAGGCCGCCAGCTTCGCGGGCGCGGCTGGCATCGGCGCGCCAAAACCGCCCGAAAATGCGCGACAGATCGTCCTTGGCAATACCGATGCCGGTATCAGAAACGGCAATGCTGACGTGCCTGCGGTCACTGAGCACCGACACCACGACCCAACCGCCCTCGGGGGTGTAGCGCATGGCGTTGCTCATGAGGTTGATAACACATTGCGTGATCATGTCGGGATCTGCCTCGACAACGTCATCGTGGCCCTGCGTCTCATCTGCAAAGCGCAAACGCAGGTCACGGTCGGCAAACAGGCGCTCCTGGCCATTCACAATCGATCGCACGAACGGAACCATGTCCACCGGTTCTAGATTGAGCGGAGCCGTGCTGTTTTCCATACGCGATAGGTCGAGCATCTGCTGCACCAGACGAGCCAGGCGACGCGTCTCGGAAGCAACGGTCTCCAAATGCTCATCGTCGGTGGGATACACGCCATCCTGCATGGCCTCGACCGTTGCGAGCATGGCCATAAGCGGCGTGCGAAGCTCGTGTGCAACGTCTGAGGTCAGGCGCTTCTCGTGTTTCATATCCTTCTCGAGCGAAGTGGCCATCTCATCGAAGGTCTCACCCAGCTGATCGATCTCGTCATCACCGCGCAGTCCCGTGCGAGCCGACAGGTCGCCGTCACGGATTTGCTTTGCGGTACTGGTGATGCGATGAATCGGCTTGGTGAGCATGCGCGACACGAGCGATCCGATAACGACCGAAATGCAGATTGCAACAACCGCGGCGAGGGCCATGGCGTTAAAGGTCTTCTCCCTAAACGCAGAGTCCGCCTTGGTGAGCAGAGCGTCGGAGCCGATGGCCCACAGCTTTACCTGTCCGACATGCTCGCCGGAAGACGTTACAATCTCGACGTTAGCAACGCTATCGGAGTCGGTTGGAGCAGACGAGACCGGGCTATGCGATGCCCTCTTGCCGCTCGTGTCGTCGGTCGTAGCCTGGTTTTCGCGTACATCGGCGGTCGCGCTTGCCGAGGGCCAGGAATCGTCATAAACGATCACGCCCTTTTTATTGACGACCTGCATGCCCAGATCGTCGGAAACCAAACTCGACGTTGCGACCGTGCGCAGTTCTCCCGCGGTCCAAGAGCCGTTTTCCTCATATGAGGTCGCCAACTTCTCGGCAGCGGAATTTGCGATTTCGACGATATTGGAGCGTGTGTAATCCGAAAAGACCGTGCCCCACACAACAGAGACAACGCCCACCAGCACCAATACTGTCATGAGCGATGTCAGAGCAAAAGCAAGTGCCATGCGCGAGGGATAGCTCATCGTTGGCCGTGAATCGGAACGAGGCGTGTTCCAACTAGCCTTGGAACCCGCCTCGCTCTCCTGCTTGTGCTTTTGTCCGATTTCAAAGCGCGCAGGTGTCATATGTGATTTCCCTATTTCTCGTCCGACTTATCGGTCTTAGCCGGAGCCTCGAAGCGATAGCCGACACCATGGACGGTGTAGAGCCACTTGGGCTTCTTGGGATCATCGCCCAGCTTGGCGCGAAGGTTCTTCACGTGGCTATCGATGGTGCGCTCATAGCCCTCAAAGTCATACCCAAGCACCTTCTCGACCAGCTCCATACGGTTGTAGACACGGCCGGGATGACGAGCAAGTGTGGTGAGCAGCTTGAACTCGGAAGCCGTCAGATCGACTTCCTTGCCCTCGACCCAGATCTTGTGGCCCGAAATATCGATGACCAGATCGCCGAAGTCGAGCACCTCGACGGCGGGCTCGTCGGCCTGGTGGGCACGGCGGAACAGAGCGCGAACGCGGGCGACGAGCTCGCGCGGCGAGAACGGCTTAATCAGATAGTCGTCGGCGCCGAGCTCAAGACCGATAATACGGTCCTCGATCTCGCCCTTAGCCGTCAGCATGATGATGGGGACATCCGAGGTATCGCGAATGGTGCGGCAAACACGCTCGCCGGGAATCTTGGGGAGCATAAGATCGAGCACGACCAGGTCGAACTGATGCTTCTCGAACTCCTCGATCGCGGACTGGCCGTCGCCGACGCCCACAACCCAGTAGCCTTCGCGCTCGAGATAGGCAGCGACGGCGTCACGGATTGCCTTCTCATCCTCGACCAGCAGAATCTTTTTTGCATCTGAAGCCATAACACGGCCCCCCTGTCTCAATTAGCTAAGAACAAGCCCATTTTAACGCACCTGAGCCCGCCAGATGCCGCTATGACGCGGCAGCTCGGCGGGCGGGATCTGAGAGAGCTCCTCCATGATATGGCGGTCAAAGTCGTCTGTTCGCATCACAGC
>USEF01000105.1 GCA_900553475.1 uncultured Collinsella sp.
TTGCCGTAATCCCAATACATCCAATCGGGACTTTGATTATGCTCCTATTCGCAGCCAAAAATCGACCGTTTACCGAAATTGTTTGCAGAATTCGTAAAATAACTGCACGAAATCGGTTTCGAGCTATTGACGAGTCGAAATAGGTTTCTAATACAGGCCCGCCTCGCGAATGGCCTCGACAGCCAAAGCGATCTGATCGGGCGGCAGGACCAGTGCCATACGCACGTGCCCCTCGCCCGAAGGGCCAAAGCTCGCGCCCGGCGTCACCACAACGCCGGCCTTCTCCATAAGCTCCTCGCAAAACGCCATGGAATCGGTGCGACCACCGGGAAGCTTGGCCCACACAAACATAGAGCCATGCGCGTTGGGACGCTCCCAGCCCAGGCCCTCAAGACCGTCGCACAGGGCATCGCGGCGTTCCTGGTACTTCAGACGCTGCGCCTCGACCTCATCGCGCGGACCGTTCAGGCACGCGATGGCGGCCTTCTGAATCGGGAAGAACATACCAAAGTCGATCTGACCACGCAGCTTGGCAAAGGCCGAGACCACATCCTCGCGACCGACCAAAAAGCCGATGCGGGCACCGGTGACGTTAAACGACTTGGAAAGCGAGAAGAACTCCACGCCCACCTCAAGCGCACCGGGATACTGCAAGAAGCTGCCGCCGGGCTCGCCGTCAAACACGATGTCGGAGTACGCGTTGTCGTGAACGATGAGCAGATCATGCTCGCGGGCGAAAGCGATAATCTCCTCGTAGACCTCGGGTGTGCCCACCGAGCCCACCGGGTTCGCAGGCAGCGACACGATCATATACTTGGCACGATCGGCCACCTCGGGATCGATACCCGCCACATAGGGCAGGTAATTATGCTCGGCAACCAGCGGATAGTATTCGAGCTTGGCATCGGCGATCTTGGCACCCGCCTCAAAGACCGGGTAGCACGGATCGGGAACCAGAATGGTGTCACCCGGATCGAGCAGGGCCAGGCCCAAATGGCCCACGCCCTCCTGCGTGCCGTTGCACGACTGCACCATAGACGGCGTAATGCCCGAAACGCCAAAGCGGCGCTCATAGTAATCGCACACGGCTTGCTTGAGTTCGGGCAGGTCGCGCAGGGCATACTTCCACATCTCGGGATCTTGGGCTGCCTGCGTGAGTGCCTCGACCACATGGTCGTACGGCTTAAAATCGGGCGTGCCAACGCTCATGTTGTAAATGGTCTTGCCCTGAGCCTTCAGCGCGAGAAGCTTGTTGTTGAGCGAGGCGAAGACCTCCGCGCCAAAGCGGTCGAGACGCTGCGATGCCTGCATGGTGCCACCTTTCGATATGAAAAACGCGGCGCTCCGACAAGAGCGCCGCGCGATACGGGCCATCAGATTGCAAAAGTGTAACGCTTGCAACCCCCGTATTGGTTCAATTTAGCCAACCTTAGTCAACCGGATTGAGCGCATCGATCTGCGCAAGCCACAGACGCGAGCTGGCGTCACTCGGCATACGCCAATCGCCGCGCGGGCTGAGCGTCACCGAGCCCACCTTGGGACCATCGGGCAGGCAGCTGCGCTTAAACTGCTGGGCAAAGAAGCGACGGTAGAACGTACGTAGCCACGTGTGGACGGTCTTGGCGTCGTAGACGCCCTCGAAGCTCTTGAGCGCCATGCGGTAGATCTTGCCCGGCTCAAAGCCAAAACGCAGCAGGTAGTAGAGGAAGTAGTCGTGCAACTCGTACGGGCCCACCAAATCCTCGGTCTTCTGCGCAATCTCGCCGTCGCCCGTGGGCGGCAGAAGCTCGGGGGACACCGGCGTATCGAGGATATCGAGCAAGACCTCGGCAATGCGCCCGCCAAAGACATCGGCGGCATAGCGTACCAGATGGCGCACAAGCGTCTTGGGCACGCTCGCGTTGACGGCGTACATGCTCATGTGGTCGCCGTTATAGGTAGCCCAGCCGAGCGCCAGCTCCGACAGGTCGCCCGTGCCAATGACAAAACCGCCGGCTTGGTTGGCCAAATCCATGAGAATCTGCGTGCGCTCGCGCGCCTGGCTGTTCTCGTAGGTCACGTCCTGCACGGCCGGATCGTGCTCAATGTCCTTGAAGTGCTGCTCCACGGCCGCGTGGATCGAAACCTCGCGGAAGCTCACGCCAAGGTCGCGAGCGAGCGACTCGGCATTCGACTTGGTGCGATGCGTCGTGCCAAAGCCGGGCATGGACACGGCCGTGATACCGGTGCGCGGCAATCCCAGTGCGTCGAAGGCACGCACGGTCACGAGCAGCGCCAGCGTGGAGTCCAGGCCGCCCGAAAGGCCGATAACCGCAGTCTTGGTACCCGTGTGGGCAAGGCGGGTCTTGAGGCCCGCAGTCTGCAGATCGAGGATCGTCTCGCAGCGCTCGGCCAAGTCGCCGTGGTCGGCCGGCACAAAGGGCGCGCGCGGGAAAACGCGGTCGATATCGCAGGCATCGCGCAGGACAGGTTCTTCGGCCAGCACGCCCTCAAACGAAAATTCAACGGTCGTGGCCTCCGGCGCATCGTCCGCGCGCGTCCACGTCGTCGAGCGACGGCGCTCGGCAACCAGGCGGTCAAGGTCAACGTCGGCGACGGCCATATCGCAGGTAAGCAGTTTGGTCGCGGCGAGCTTCGAACCGTTTTCGTAGACAAGGTTCTCGCCTGCAAAGACCATGTCGGTCGTGGACTCGCCCTCGCTCGCGTCCGCGTAGGCATAGGCGCAGTACAGGCGTGCGCTCTGGTTAGAGATGAGGCTGCGGCGATAGTCTGCCTTACCGATGATTTCGTCCGAAGCCGACGGGTTGAGAATCACCGTCGCACCGGCAAGCGCCATCTCGGTCGAAGGCGGCGCCGGCACCCACAGGTCCTCACAGACCTCAACGCCCAGCACCATATCCTCGGCACCCTCATCACAACAACGGTAGATAAGCCCCGAGCCCAGCGGAACCGGACCCTGACCGGCAAATTCAACCCACACGGGATCCGCAGGTGACGGAGCAAACCAGCGACGCTCATAGAACTCGCCATAGTTGGGCAGATACTTCTTAGCCGTGAGGCCCAAAAGCTCGCCCGCGCAGCACACGGCGGCACAGTTGTAGATATTCTCGGCAACCGCAACGGGAAGACCGATGGTAAAGACGATCGGCAGCTCACGGGTTTCATCGAGGATATGCACCAGAGCAGCCTCGCAGGCATGCAGCAGTGTGCGATTATGGAACAGATCGGCCGCGGTATAGCCAGTCAGATTAAGCTCGGGCAACACCAACGCGCGAACGCCACGCCCGGCAGCATCGCGAACAGCCGCCAGCGCAACCTCGGCATTGCCCTCGACATCGGCCACGCGAATCTGCGGCGACGCCGCCGCCACACGCAAAAAGCCATCAGACTGAGAAAGGTGAAGATTCATAAGAATGCTCCCGTGCGTAGACGCCATTCACAACAATTAGCAAGTCCTATTGTAGTTCAACCGCCGGGTGGAACCGCATCCCACCAACTTGGTGAGCAATTGATGAGTTGATGGTATCTGTTAAATGTCACGTACGATTCACATCTGGTGGGTACCCTGATGGCTACACGAAACGAAGCAGATTTACACCGGGAGGACCCCGTATGACAACCAAGTACACCGACGCGCCGCGCACGCGCGTCATGACGCCGGCATCGCTCAACAACGGCGTACACGAGAACCATTCCATTGGACAGACCATGGCCATCGCGCCCAAAAAGGGCCTGTTCGACGACATTTCCATTCCCCAGATCATCGCCGGCGCCGCAGCTGCCGCCACGAGCGTGGCGCTTGCTTCAAAGATCGGCATTGCCGGCTCGGTGATTGGTGCCGCTGTGAGCTCAGTCATCACTGTTGTGTCCTCGCAGGTCTATCGCCACTTTATCTCCGCCAGCGCCGAAGCAATCAAGGGCACGCATGCCGCTGTCGACTACCCTGCCGGCGCCTACGAGCCCGTTGAGCCCGATGTCGAGGAGCACCTAGGTGGCGCCGCGACCACGCAGGAGATGCGCCAGGTTGCGGGACGCGCGACCACGGCGCGCGTCGCCCCCAACAGTCTGCGCGCCAAGGCGGCGGCAGAGCGCAGCCAGACACAAAAGAAGGTCATCGTCTTCTCGATCGCCATCGCCATCGTCGCGGTCATCGCCTGCGCCGGCGCCATCCTTATCACCACTGCCGGTGAGGGTCTGGGCGAGCGTCCCGAGCCAATCCTGTCGTCGCGCACGACCGAGAGCGATGCAAATGGCAACACTCAGCCGCAGGATCAGCAGGCACAGACGGACGACACGCAAGACAGTCCTACCTCTGCCAATTCGTCCTCGAACACCCAAAACCAATCGCAGGGCACCGATTCCTCTACGGCCAACAGTGGCACGCCGTCCGGCACGACCGACTCAAGCCAAACGACTGACGGTTCACAGCCGAACACGGGAGGCCAGACGAGCGACACCACGTCGGGAACGGGCACGGCAGACAGTAACAACACCAACAGCTCGAGCGGAACCGCTTCCGGCACGGCATCTGACAACTCGAGCCAAGGCACGGCATCGGGCAACTAAGCACGTTTGCCTCTCATAGATAACCGACCTGTACAACGGGCGCGAATCGAAAGCGGTTCGCGCCCGTTTGCCTTGGGCGCCGCCATGGCGAACGCCATGCGATGGTAAGATGCTTTACATGTGTAAAGAGGAGATTTGCCATGAGCAAGACAATAGTTAGGCCCACGCTTTCGCTGGGCAACCACATCTATCTGTATCGCCTGCTGCGCGATGCGATTGGATGTGGCAAGCAAACGTTTATGACGCAGGTCGAGGAGGCGCTCGCCGCTGGCGACATGACCGCTTATGACCTGGGCTTCGAGTCCACGCGCGAGCTGCTCGAGGAGCTCGACGACTGCATTAAGCTGACCGTCTTTAAAGGCGGCCGCCTGTATGCCACGGTCATCGCCAACGAGGCCTGGGATGCTGCGCTTGCCAAGGGCGAGGACAAGCCCAAGACCGCCAAGGGCGCCAAGCAGTCCTACAAAAAGAAAAAGCGCGGTGAGAAGGACCTCAAGGCCGTGCGCCCCAAGCACGTTAAGCGTCCCGAGCCCGAAGCCATGGTTGAAGCCGCGCCGGAACCCGAGCCCGAGACAGAGATCGAAGTCGCTATTGAGGTAACGGCAGAAGCCGAAACCGAAATCGCCGCCACGACCGATCCCAAAGTCATATCCGAGCAGGAAGCCACTGTGGAGCTCAACGAAGCGCCCAAGTCGACAACCGAAGAAGCCGCTGACCAACCCGAGCCGCCTGCGTTCCAAAACAGCGATGTCTTTGGCGACGAGGCCGAGGACGATCAGTCCGACGAGCCCACAGATCAAGACGCTACCGAGTCGGCGCCGGAACCCGAGACGCCGCAGCCCGCCATCTCGCTCACGGTCGTCTATGACCCCGAGAATGCCAATGCCGGCATCACCACCATGGCATCCACGCCCATCGAGGCAAAGTCGAGCGTCGAGAATGAGAGCGCGACGCAGGCTGAGGTTGAAACTGAAGCTGCAGACGCGCCCGTCACCGTGAAGCCCGCAGATTCCACAATCAAGCCGAAGACGACGCTGGAGTTCGCACCCGTCATCGAATCCGTGCCCGCCTCTGCTTGCGACCAAATTCCCGCACCGGCACCGGCTTCGGTACTCGCAGAGGCCCCAACCCCCGCACCCGTAGCGCCCGCCATCCCCGAGGACTTCCCCGTCGATTTCGCAACCGAGGTCTTCTGCCCCGGCCCGCTTCTGCACCAGCTGTCGACCTATCTCCCCTACGGCGCCGATACCCTCGGCATCGTCGGCGAGTACTACTGGATCGCCCGCGAGCGCGGTACCATCGAGGCCGCGCGAAACCGCGCAAGCTTCCCCCTGCGCTACACGCAGGCCGGCGAGCGCCGCGAGGTTGCCGTGCGCATCCGCCGCAACACCACCGGCGGTCTCGGAGCCACCTGGACCATCGATAAAGTCGAAGAACCCGAGCAGTAACGACAAACGG
>USEF01000106.1 GCA_900553475.1 uncultured Collinsella sp.
GCGAGCAGTTCCTCGACCGAAAACGGCTTGGTCAGGTAGTCGTCGGCACCGGCATCGAGCGCGCGGATTTTGTCCGCGTCCTCGCTGCGCGCCGAGACCACGATAATCGGCATGCCCGACCATGCGCGCACCGACTCCACCACCTTGACGCCGTCCATATCGGGCAGGCCCAGATCGAGCAGCACAATGCTCGGCGTCTGCGACGAGGCGGCGGCGATAGCGGCATGGGCGGTCTCCACAGCCATATGGCGCAAGCCGTGCGCCTCGAGCGCGGCAACAATAAGATTGCGGACGGCGGGGTCGTCCTCAACGACCAAGATGAGCGGTTTTACGGCAGAGTTCGGCACAGCGCTACTCCTTATCAAACGAAACGTCGGCGGCAGGAAGCTCAATCGTAAAGACCGAGCCGTGCGGGTCCGCCGCGGCAACCTCTATGCTACCGCCATGCGCCAGCGCAATGGAGCGGCAGAGCGAAAGACCCAGGCCCACGCTGCGGTGACTGTCAGCCAGACCGTGGTTGGCGGTATAGAACGACTCGAAGATCCGCTCGCGATCCTCGGGTGCGATGCCCGGACCATCATCGGCCACCGAGCACGCCACGCGTCCATCGTCGACGCTAATCGAAATCATGATATGCGAGCCCGCAGGCGTATAGGTGATGGCGTTGTTCACCAGATTGACCACCAGCTGCACCATCAGGCGCGCATCGACGTTGACGAGCGCCGGCTCATCGCACGCCACTACCTTAAGGTCGTGCTCGCGCACGGCAGGGTTCACGTGGCGCAGCGCCTCCTCGACGATATCGTCCATGAGCTCGAGTGTGGTCGACAGGCGCATACCGCCACCCTCGAGCTTGGTGATGGCGAGCAGGTTCTCGACGGTGGCGTTGAGCCATTGCGCATCCGAGCGAATGGAAAGGAGCAGGCCGCGGCGCGTCTGGGCATCGAGCACCGCGGTGCCGGTCGAGCCCTGGTCGAGCAGCACGTCGGCATTACCCGAAATACTGGTAAGCGGCGTGCGCAGATCGTGCGAGATGGAGCGCAGCAGGTTGGCGCGCAACTGTTCGTTTTTGGCGAGCACCGCCGCCTCCTCGCGGGCCTCCATGGCGCGGGCGCGATCGAGTGCCAGCTCGCCTTCGCTCACGATAGCATCGGCAAGCGTCCGCTCCTCATGCGTCAGCACGTCGGGCTCGGCAACGATAGCCAGCACGCCCACCACCGAGGCGGGGTCGCCCGAGCGCACGAAGCCGTCGCCCGTGCGAACCGTCAGGTAGATGCCATAAAACGCCGAGCCGCCAAACGTGGCGTCGAGCGGCGTTCCCACATAGGCGGACGCCGAAAGCCGCGGCGGCATCTGCGGCGCCAGCTCGTGCACCGGCACGGCATCGCCCACGGCCGTGTACGTCGCACGTGGCAGCAGGTCATCGCCCTCGGCGTCGGCGCTGTACCACACGACCGGACAGCCCGAAAGACGCGCCAGCTGCGTTGCCATGGCATGCACAATCTGCTGCTCGTCGGCGCAGCGCTGCAGCATGCGGTTGGTCTCGAGCACCATATGCGTGCGGCGGTCGCTGGCGGCAGCCTGCGCCAAGGCCCGGCGCAGGGCTAACGCAATCGAGCTCGATACAAGCGAGACCACAAACATGATGAAGAACATGCCGGGATAGCCGCGGTCGATAAGCGACAGCGAGTAGCGCGGGTCGACAAACAAGAAGTTGTAGAGCGCCACGGCGGCAGCCGAGCTCAGCAAGCAATACAGGCGACTCCAGGTAAAGAATGCGCACAGCTGAACGGCGAACACATAGACAATCATGATGCTCGGCGCGAGACCCGGATGGTCGAGCAGCGCGCCCACAATCGTCGCCGCGACCAGCAGCCCCACCGATACGCAGGCGTCATACAGAGGAGTGCGGCGCGTCAGCGTTGTGCGCCGCCACCAAAAGCTATCGGCAATATCGCCGTCCGTACGGACGTCCATCAGCGCCCCGCCCCTCTCTCAAAAACAAAAACCACCACAGGGGACAGGCACCTTTGTGGTGGTTTCCCTTGTGGTGGTTCCAAGTGTATAGCCTTTGCAACCGGCGGTCGCTAGACAAACAACACGTGCGCGAGCAGCGCGCAAACGCACGCCGCGACAAGCAGCGTAACCACGACCGAGATCACGCGGTCGGCCATGTCCATGTTGGCGCGATTCGTAAAGAACCGATCTTCGGCGGCGTCGACGCGCGCCTCACGCACCATTTCGACCACCGCCTCACGGCCATCGAGCGCCTTTGTATCCATGTTTACCTCCCCGGCCTCAATCTTGTCCATCGAAAACCAACTCCATGCAGCCTGTCGGCGACTACGGCCGCTCGTTGGGGGCCAGGCGCTGCATCTTATTCACAGCCTTAAACTTGGTGAACAGCGGCACGTACTCAAAGCTCACGTTGGAGTTCTCCAGGCCGTACCAACGCGCGGGCGTGCCGGCGGCGCGGCGGATGATGTACTTGAGCGTGATGGCCGTACGCTCGCTCGGCTCCACATCGCTTTCGGGCGCCAGAAGCTTACGGATCAGGACGAACTTGAACGTGCCGATGTTACCCGGATCCTTGTAGACCGAGTAGTCATGCGTCTGCGGCGGCAGCTCGCCGGTGGCAGCCAGGTCCTGAACAACCTGACGCAGGTAGGCATTGACGCGCTGGTTGATCTTGTAGCCCAGGTACAGATGCACGCGGAACACGTAATCGGTGCCGAACGTCTCGACCGAATAGGCAAAAGTATGCGGTTCGTCCATGGTCTCGACGTTCACAAACCACCAGGCGTGGGCACGCTTGGGATGCTTGTCCAAGATCGAGTAGACGATATCGCGGTCGATGTAGTCGGTATGGGTGTCCTTGGTCAGGTACACGACGTTGTCGCTCATGCGCTCATAGCGATCGTCGTCGCGCAGGCGCTTGAGCTGCGGCAGGTAGCTGCGCAGCGGCAGCAGCGTAAACTGGCGCTGCTCGACCGCCGTGCCGTTGTACCAGCACACCATAATGCCCATGATGAGTGCAGCCATGAGGATGGTGAAGTAGCCGCCGTGGAAGAACTTGGTGAGCGAGCTCACGAAGAAGAAGCCTTCGAGCAAAAGGAAGAAGGCCGCGAAGATCCACGGAGCAACCTTGAGCTTGCGCTCCTCGTGCAGGTAGAAGAAGAGCAGCAGCGTGGTGCACATCATAGTCAGCGTAATGGCAAGGCCGTAGGCGGCTTCCATATGCGCCGAGTTCTGGAACAGCAGCACCACGATGACGCAGCCGACAAGCATGACGTTGTTGACCATGGGGATGTAGAGCTGGCCCTTGGTCTCGGCAGGGTAGAAGACCTGCATGTGCGGCATGAGGTCCAGGCGGCTGGCCTCGGACACCAGCGAGAATGCGCCGGTGATGAGCGCCTGCGAGGCAATGATGGCCGCGACGGTGGAAAGGCCTACGGCAAACGGGCGCAGGCCCGGGGCGAGCATCTGGTAGAACGGGTTGAGATCGGCAATGCCCATGAGCTCGGGGTTGGCAGCGTTGTTCATAAGCCAAGCGCCCTGGCCCATATAGGAAAGCAGCAGGCAGCACTTAACGAACGGCCAGGTAGCGTAGATGTTGCCGCGGCCGACGTGGCCCATGTCGGAGTAGAGCGCCTCGGCACCGGTGGTGGCGAGGAAGCAGCTGCCCAGAATCATGATGCCCGCGTGGTTGTTGGGGCTCAGCAAAAAGGCGATGCCGCGCACCGGGTTGAGACACAGCAGCACGGCGGGGTGCTGGAAGACAAAGAACAGACCCGTGCCGCCCAGGAACAGGAACCACAGCGTCATGATGGGGCCAAAGGCGTGACCGATCTTGGCCGTACCGATGCGCTGTACCAAGAAGAGCGCGATGATGATGGCGAGCGTAATGGCGACGACGCGGCCTTGGTCATCGCCCAGCACGGCATGGACCGCCGGGATGGTGCGCAGGCCCTCGATGGCCGTGGTAACGGTAACGGCCGGCGTCAGGATGCCGTCGGCGAGCAGCGCGGCGCCACCCAGCATGGCGGGGATGATGAGCCATTTACCGCAGCGCTTAACCAAGCTGTACAGGGCAAAGATGCCGCCCTCACCATGGTTATCGGCGCGCAGCGAGATGAGCACATACTTGATAGTGGTCAGCAACGTGACCGTCCACACGACAAGGGAGAGCGCGCCGAGCACGAACTCCTCCGTGACGCTTCCGATGCCGCCGTTGCCGGCAACGAGCGCCTTGGTTACATACATGGGGCTGGTGCCGATATCGCCGTACACCACGCCTAGCGTGACGAGCATCGCCGAGATGCTCACAGGAATCGCAGCGTGCGAGGCTGCCTCCTTGGCCTTTTGTTCCATAAGCCGGTTTCCTCCCAACTTTAACGTTCGAGGGGATTATAGGTAATCGGCCCATGTTTTAATGCACTGTTTTCCCAGCTAGATAAAGATTTATACAGTCTTTAGGCCACCGCGGCGATATGGAATGTGACAAAGGGGCTGTCCCTTTGTCACATTCGTCATTTTCCAAGCCAATTTTTGAACCACCACTCCATGGAGCGGCTCATCTCGGCCATAAAGGGACTCGTGTGCTTGCGGGTATAGATGTCCACGACGCGCTCGCCCACCTCGCGGGCATGCGGACGGAACATCGCGTCCATCTCGGCCACCTGCGCGTCCATGGTCGCAGCATCGGCGCGGCAGTAGCGCTCCTCGTGCACCAGGTTCACCACGGGATGCGCAATGGCCGGGCGCTCCTTGCGGGGCGTGCCGATGATGAGCATCGACAGCGGCATGGTATAGGGCGGCAGATCCAGCAGCTCGGCCACTTCCTCGGCATTCTCGACGATATCACCGATGTAGCAGCTCCCCAGGCCCAGGGCCTCGGCGGCAACCACGGCGTTTTGCGCGGCGATCACGGCGTCCTGGGCCGCGATGGCAAAGTCGCCCAGACCTGGTGCACGACGGGGCGCCTTGCCCGTGCGCTCGACAAACTCGGGCTCAAAGCAGCCCACGTGCTCAAACAGATCGATCCACTTGGCATAATCGACCACAAATATTAGTGCCCAGGGCGCCTTGGCGATCATGGGCTGGTGGTCGCACAGGTCGGCCAGACGGTCGAGCGTAGCCTGCTCACGAATGCTCACGATGGAATACATCATCATGGCGCCCGCCGACGGCGCGCGACTCGCCGCATGCAGAATCGCCGCCCGCTGCTCGTCGGTCACCGCCACGGGACGGTCGTCGTCATCACGCGCGAAGGCACGCGTGGAGGAACGGTGCTCCAACGTGTCCAGCACCGCATTGCCCGTGGTCTCGACCGGATAGCCACACGTATCCACAGCCTTGGTGCAAACCTGCTCGTTCATCGCCTCATCCTCGCTAATTCTTTAAGAAGCCTTTACGTTTCCGTGTAATTCCCGTCCATTATCGCGCAGGTCGCCACTACATTGCGTCACACCGCCACACGTGCGCGTTAATATGGCTGGTTGTTGTGCGCAGCCACCAATTGCAGCGCATATCTTGGTAACAATCGGGTAAACCCCCGCTTTCGTACGTTTTAGTTTGTGAGGAGTCTCAGCATGTTCGCTGCCGCCATCTCGCTCGTCGGTCTTGCGGCGACCGTCTACCTTGTCTTGCGCGAGGCCAAGGCCATTCGCGCTCAGTCGGGCACCGTTGCCAAAAGCGCTCTTGGGTGGAGCGTCGCCTTCGGCCTGTTCCAGGTCTTTTTGACCATTTGGGGCGCCATTGGCCTCGTCGCCCAAAACGAGCCGCTCGCCTTTGTGATGCTCATCCTGACCAACGCCATCCTCACCGGCTGCGCTTGGGCCAGCATCGCACGCGACCGCATCGCCCCGCGCGTCTTTGCGTTCGCCGCGCCCGACGCCCCCGCTCCCACCGGCAAGCTCGCCCGCC
>USEF01000107.1 GCA_900553475.1 uncultured Collinsella sp.
GGGGCGTCGCAGAACGATTCCCCGGCGAGCGGCCGATTAATATCGTCTATCTCAAAACGTCGTTACTTTTTGTCAAAACGACCATAAAGCGCAAACGAGAGCGTCGCGGAAATAACCCAAGTCAAAGCGATGCAGACGACGATCATGATCAGGTTCATGGGGTTGCCGCTTGGATCGGCATAAACGGGCAACGAGGTAATGCCGGGCATAACAAAGCCGAAGCACTTTGCGCCGAGGACAACGGTAAGCGCACCGCCAATGCCATCCGCGATCATCGCAGCGATAAGCGGAGTCCTGTTAGGAACCTGAACGGTAAACAAGGCGGGCTCGGAAATTCCCATAAATGCTGAGAAGGCGCACGTCATTGCAGCGGACTTGAGCTTTTCGTCGGTCATGCGCAGGGCTGCACCAAAAGACGCACCGCTTTCGGCGAGGTTATGGCAGAAAGAGATCGGGAGCAGATAGTCATACCCAAGCGTTGCGATATTGGAAATCTGGATAGGGCTCGTTGACTGATGCATGCCGAAGAGCACGATAAGCGGCATAAAGAAGCCCAGCAGAAAACCGGCAACGGGGCCTAACGTCGAGAATAGCCAAACGATGCCGTTGGCAAGACCAAGACCGCACCAGGCACCAATCGGAGCGAGCACAAACAGGTTGACGGGAATCACGATAGCAAGGGAGAGCGCCGGAACGACAACGAGCTTAAAAAGATCCGGCACGACTTTATCGATTGCGCGATATACAAAAGACAAGCCAATGACGCCAAAGATAACCGGGAACACGGAATCGGCGTAGCTAAAAATCGGCACCGCAAAACCGAACAGCGCAAGAGGCGTCTCGCCCGTACCGACAGCGTTGACAATGGTCGGGTACATCAGCGATCCGGCAACACAAAGCGCAAGCGAACGGTTGACCCGGAACTTATCAGCTGTAGACATTGCCAGCAAAAACGGCAAGAAGTAGAACGGGATATCCGAAATCATATTGAATATCGCAAAGTCGCCGGCACCCGTGTCGATTCCAAAAGCCGCGATAGCAGCCAGGATGCCCTTTACGATGCCTCCCGCCACCAGTGCGGGAATGATAGCGGAGAAGATGCCGGTGATGATATCGAATACGCGAGCCGAACCTTTTTGGAGCTCAGGCTGCTCGGCGTCGGCGGAGACCTCGCCACCCATCCTGTCGCCTAGCATGGGCTCCAATTCGTCATATACCGACCCCACGCTGGCGCCGATGATAACCTGCCACTGCCCGTCTTTAACCTGCGCGCCCAAGGCGCCGTCAAGCGTCTTAAGGGCCTCCAGGTCTGCCTTGCTATCGTCCTTCAGGTTGAATCTGAGCCTCGTGATGCAGTGCGTTGCCATAAGAACGTTATCGGCGCCGCCCACGAGCTCGAGGACACGAGCGGCCAGTTCCTTCTTGTCTGCCACAACAATCACTCCTACCCAAGATCCTCGCCATTAGTGGCGATACATTTCTGATACCAATAGAAAGAGTCTTTACGCGAGCGCTCCGCAGTGCCGTTGCCGCAATTATCCAGATCGACATAGATAAGCCCGTAGCGCTTGTCCATCGTAAGAGGACCGCAGGCAACAAGGTCAATGAATCCCCAGATCATGTATCCGCGCACGTCAACGCCATCGATCACTGCTTCCTTAAGGCACTTTATGTGCTGGCGCAAATAATCGATTCGATACTCGTCGTGGATGCTGCCATCCTCCTCGACTACATCAGATGTACCGAGGCCGTTCTCGGCGATATACAGGGGCAGCCCATAGCGGTCATACATCTGGTTAAGGGTAACCCTCAGACCAATGGGATCGAGCTGCCAGCCCCACTCACTCGTCTCGAGATAAGGGTTCTTGTTTGCCATGACCAGATTACCCGCAGTCTTCTCCCATCCCTGATCGCAGGTGGATACCTGGGAAAAGTAGTACGAGAAGGCCAGGAAGTCGACCGTATTGCGAGCGATAAGCTCTTCATCGCCCGGCTCCATTTGAATCTCGATATCGCACGCATCGAAATAGCGATTCATATAAGCGGGGTATTTTCCACGAGCCATCACGTCCGTATAGAACCAGTTGGAATACTGGTCGTCGTGAATAGCCTGCATGTTGTCTTCGGGACGGCAGGTGGCAGGATACGTACAGAATCGAGCGATCATGCCGCCAACGGGAGTATCGGGCGAAAGACGATGGACAATCTCGACGGCGCGCGCATTGGCAACGAACTCGTGGTGCAGACACTGGAAGATGGCTCGATCGAAGTTCTCCCCCTCTTCGTCTTTGACCAGACAGACCCCGTCCCAAGGCGAAAAACGCGCTGCATTGAACTCGTTAAAAGGCAGCCAGAAATCGACCAGGTCGCCCAATTCCGTAACGATCGTCTCGACATAGCGGGCGAAGAAATCAATCGTCTTGCGATTCTTCCATCCCCCATATGTGGTGACGAGATTTACCGGAATGTCATAGTGGAGCATGGTGACGAAGGTCTTAATGCCGTGCTTTTTGCACTCACCCAGCATGCTTCGATACCACTCGATGCCTTCACGGTTAGGCTCAAGGTCATCTCCGTTAGGATAGATTCGGCTCCAGCAAATAGAGGTGCGGAACAGCTTGAGACCCATCTCCGCAAAAAGCGCGATGTCCTCACGGTAGTGATGATAGAAGTCGTTACCGCGCCTAAACGGGTAGAACTCAACGCCATCATCTGCGAGAGCGTTCATTAGCTCGTCATGGCAGAAGGGGTTGTTTTGATGCTTGTCCTCGATCTGGTCATGAGTCCAGGTGCCATCCAGCCATCGACAATCCTGCGTCGACTTTCCCTTTCCGCCCTCATTCCAAGCGCCATCGGCCTGCGAGCACGATATGGCTCCGCCCCATAAAAAGTCGGAGTCAAATCCATGTTTTAACTTACCCATTTGCCCTCCTTGATCGGATGCTCCAGCGGATAACCCAATACTAGGAAGAACAAGATGCATAAGATATCGCATAGAAAGCGTGGATTTATAACATTTTTTTAGATATAATACCGTTCAAGGCATCGATTCTACCGTTCACCGCTGGAGCACCCCATGGATTCGAATCTCAAACAGTTGCTCTATACGCATACCGAGACCGAAGAGTGGCATCGTACGCATCCGGGAGAGCCCAGCCCGCGATATAACAGGGTGGAAACCACAACCATTAACGGCGAAGAGGTCTATCTGTTTGATTGGAAAGAAACCCTCGACGAAAACCCCGTGGGCCTTATCAAGGAGTCACGCTTTACCGACATTCCTCCTCATATCAATCGGGATATGGAGCTTAACTACGTGTACGACGGCGTCTGCACGTTTGTCGTCAACGGACGGTCACTGCTCCTTAAAAAGGGTGATGTGCTCATTTGCAACACCGGCGTAGTCAGAAGCGTTCCATACGTTAAGGGCGAGCACGATATCGTCATTTCAATCGTCTTCAAAAAGGAAATGTTCGATTCGGTGTTCCTGAGCCAGCTACCCGGCGCGTCACCATTAACGAATCTCCTATTTGATTTTGTGTCCAAAAACCGTGAGGCTCGCAAATATCTCATTCTTCCAGAGGAATACGCCCGACATGCGCGACGCCTCATCGAGATGCTCTTTATCGAATATCACTTTAAAGATGCCTACTCCAATGAACTCATGAGGCACCTCGCCGTCAGCCTATTCCTTGTTCTCATTCGAGGACTATACCGACGCTCCGCAACTGATAACCAGGCGATCATGTCGGACGAACGCATCGTGTCGATTCTAAATCATATTGAGCGAAGTTACAGCGACTGCACGCTCGAAAGCATTGCGAGCGATACGGGCTATAGCACCAGCTATCTCAGCAGCTTGATCAAGCAAAAAACCCGCAAAACGTTTTCGCAAATCAAGCTCAACCAGCAGCTCACAGAGGCGGCATATCTTCTCAATAACACCGAGCGCAGCGTGCAGTATGTAGCCCGAAAAGTCGGCATCTCCAACATGTCATTCTTTTACTCAAAATTCAAAGAAGCATTCGGCGAAACGCCAGGTGCGTTCAGGACGCATCGGTCCAGTTAAGGGCGTTATTACTCAGATCGATCAGCTTCGCGCGGCACAGGAATGCACAATCGGAGCAGTGAGCGCATCGCCTCTACCAGCACAAAGCCGGCGATGCCAACCGTGACCACCACGTCGAACGGCGTGTTCACAAACCAGAGCAACGTCATGAGATACGACCCGGCATTAAAGGCAAAGTGCAACAGGATCGTGTAGCGGAGCTTTCCGGTGGTCACGAGCACCCAACCAAAGATGAGGCCGGCAGCGCCCGCATAGAAGCCCTGCACCCAGTTCATGTGCATAAAACCGAAGAGCGCCGCCTGCAGCACGATTGCCGCGGCGACACCCCAGGTACTCGGGGCCGCCCAGGGCACTATGGTGCCGTCTTGCGCGTTCACGCGGCGCCGACGTTTCCAGAGCGGATGGCACTGTGGATTAAACGCACGCAGTGAGAACTCAAAGATGATGCCGCGCACCAGGAGCTCTTCGCAAAATGGCGCGCCAATCACCGTGGTCAGAACGGCCAGATAGCTCGTGTCGCCCATGCCTGTTTCCTCGACGAGCTCGCTATAGTCTGCCGCGACCTCGGGCAGCAGCGACAGCACGCCGTCGCATAGGTAGCTAATGACCACCTGCATGGACAGGCCGATCACGACAACGCAGACGATGCGCTTCCATGCCGCGCCTGCTCCCCCACCGAGCGGGCGCTCGCCTTGCCGGCGCGCCATAAACGAGCGCGGCCACAGATAACGCCACCACAGCAGCGCCATCAAAAACGACGCCGTCTGAGCGGCAGCCTGGAACCATTGGATATCGAGATTGTCGATCGGATAGCCCGTCAGCGCCGACACGGCATCGAGAACAGAAAACAGAACCACGCTCAGGGCTATATCGGCAGCGACAACGCCAAAACAGGCAAGCGCCCACGCTATCGCATTGAGCATGCCAACCTCCTCAAAACCCGGCACTTAGGGACGTTCCTTAACTGCCGGCAGAAAAGGAACGTCCCCAAGTGCCGGCAGTTTGGGACGGTCATTGTTGATGAGAATCGGGCGCAGCGCCAAAAGCCCCGCTCGGCGAGATGTCGAACGGGAAGGTGCCGCAGCGATTGAAGGCGGCGACGAACATGCGGATGGCGTTGGACGGCGTGGTGCCCACGAGCTGGGTTGCCGCCGCGAAGGCCGCCTTTTCCTCGGGCAAGACCTTCGCGACAACCGGGGTCATGTGTTCTGCCATGGCGCTTCCTTTTTGAAACGACGGTGGTGCGGATGGATGCGGGCCACGCGGCTGGGCGACGGGCTGTGAAGGCAACCCGATTGGCCCGCATCTGGAGTTTGTTCTACTGCGTTGGTATTACTTGGTATTCCTAAGTATTACCCCGCAGATAGAATACCATACCCGACCCCATGGGGACGGAGAAAAAACGGATCAATTTGTTGCTGAGTAAGTCTTTAGAGCGTGATGATGTCCGAGATATTGAGGGCCCGAGCGTCAGCGGAATCGTGCGTGGCAATCAACAGCATACGGCCGTCGAGCAAGTCGAGCACGACCTCGGTGCATGCGTCGCGCGCAGCGATATCTAGACCGGTAAAGGGCTCGTCCAGAATCACTGCGCCGCCCGGACACAGCAGGGCTCGGGCAATCTCGACGCGACGGCGCTGCCCGCCCGAGAGCTCGGCCACACGAGCATGCACATCGACCCCCGGCACCAGCAGGCGCAACAGGGCCGCGGCACTCGAGGCGTCCACGCGCGCGTCGGCGCACACCAGCACGTTATCCAAAGCAGAGGCGTCCTCAACCAGGCGAGTATCCTGAAACACCA
>USEF01000108.1 GCA_900553475.1 uncultured Collinsella sp.
CCGGCGGCGTGATGGAAGCCCACACCCTGCCCAAGAAGTACGTGGTCAACGACCCCGCCTGCGCCATCAACGACCTGCTGACGCTGGAACAGATCGGCAAGTTCGACGCATGGGAAAAGACGGGCGTGATCCCCAACGAGCAGCTGGACTACTACAAGCACAATGCCTGCCCCAGCTGCGGCGCCTGCTCCTTTATGGGCACCGCCTCGACCATGCAGGTTACCGCCGAGGCCCTGGGCCTTATGCTCCCCGGTACCGCCCTGCTGCCCGCAACTAGCTCCGACCTGCGCGAGTTTGCCCGCGAGGCTGGCCGTCAGTCCGTGTGGCTCTCCGAGCACAACCTGTGCCCGCGCGACATCGTGACCAAGGAGTCCTTCGAGAACCTCATCATGGTCCACGGCGCCATCTCTGGTTCCACCAACTCCCTGCTGCACATCCCCGCAATCGCCCGTGAGTTTGGCATCGAGATGTCCGCCGACGATTTCGATCGCCTGCACCGTGGCGCCCACTACCTGCTCAACGTTCGCCCCGCAGGTGAGTGGCCGGCGCAGTTCTTCTACTATGCGGGCGGCGTGCCGCGCATCATGGAGGAGATCAAGTCGATGCTCCACCTCGACGTCATGACCGTCACCGGCAAGACTCTCGGCGAGAACCTCGAGGATCTCAAGAACAACGGCTATTACGAGAAGTGCGGTCGTTACCTTGAGAAATGGAATCTCAAGCGCGAGGACATCATCCGTCCGTTTGACCAGGCCTTCGGCACCGACGGTTCCATCGCCATCCTCCACGGCAATCTTGCCCCCGAGGGCGCGGTCGTCAAGCACACCGTCGTTCCGCGCGAGATGTTCCAGGCTACGCTCAAGGCCCGTCCGTTCGACTGCGAGGAGGACGCCATTCACGCCGTCCTGACGCATGAGGTCAAGCCCGGCGATGCCGTTATCATTCGCTATGAGGGCCCCAAGGGTTCTGGAATGCCCGAGATGTTCTACACCACTGAGGCTATCGCCAGCGATCCCGAGCTGGGTGCGAGCATTGCCCTGATCACCGATGGCCGCTTCTCCGGCGCCTCCAAGGGCCCGGCTATCGGTCACGTTTCGCCCGAGGCCGCTGTGGGCGGCCCGATTGCCCTGATCGAGGAGGGCGACCTTATCCAGATCAACATCCCCGAGCGCTCGCTGTCTATCGTGGGCATCGCCGGCAAGGAGATGGAGCCGGCCGAGGTCGACGCCATCCTGGCCGAGCGCCGAGCCGCTTGGAAGCCCAAGGCTAATCGCTATACCTCCGGCACGCTCAAGTTCTTTACCGAGCATGCGGTTTCCGCCATTCAGGGTGGCTACATGGAGTAGCGCCCATGCGCATCGATTCCCTCTCATGGATGTGCGGCACAAAGAGCCCCGAGCTCACACGAGCTCGGGGCTCTTTTCGTCTAGATTGGGGACGCATGGCCGGACGAAAACAATTTGCGTCTGGTAATAAGCGTACGAAAGCGCAATTTACGTCTTAATTCCGTACGCAAATCAAGACGAAAATCGTTTACGTCTGCTTTAAATCCGTACGAAAACGGTTTTCGTCTTGCAGGGCAGTTGCCGTTTCTACAGTTCAACTTCCAGTTCGGCTTTGTGCTCGTAGAGGTAGTCGCGCATGTAGGGGATGGCAAATGAGACCTTGCCGTACGAAGGAGCCTCGATAATCGATTCTCTTAACAGGCGGCTGCGGACGGAGCTCACCTGTTGAGGCGTTTTGTTTAGGGCGTCGGCAACCATGCTGGTCGAGCTCGTCTGCCCCAAAGACGCCATGCTCAGCAGATAAGCGATGCACGTGGGCGGAATGCGCTGCAGCGCGGGCTCAATCACCATGGCGCAGAAGCGTTCGCGTGCCGTTGCAATGCCGCGCTCGGCTTCTTCTTCTCCAATAATCGCTGTATGTGCGCGTCTTGCCAACTGCCATGCGTAGTATCCAACGAGTTGGATCATGAAAGGATAGCCTTGCGTTGCCTCGGCAAGTTGGCCGGCAATACCTGGCTGCAACTCCATGCCAGACGCTTCAATGGTTTCCTCGAGGGAGTACGACACTTCGGTTACTGCCACAGCCTTCAGATCAAAGGGGAGGGCACGGCGCAAAAACGTAAGTGTCTTTCCGTTGATGATGCTTTCAATCATCGAAGGCAGCCCAGCAAAAACAAAGGCGATATCAAGGTCTTCGCCGATAACCTGCTGAATCGCAATGGAGAGCGTTCGGACCTCATCGAGCTCTGCGTCTTGAACCTCGTCGAGAGTGATGAGCAGGCCATTTCCATTCTTGGTTATTGTCTGTCTCATGGCGTCGCGTAGCGATGGGCCGATTCGCTCAATGTCTATGCTGCCGATGGATATGCCAGCTACGGCGGGCTCAAACCTGGCGTGTTTGGCCTGGAATTTGGGTTGCAGCTGTTCGAGAATGCGCTGGCAAAGTCCCTCGGTTGCGACCTCTTTTATGACCGTCCAGCCACGGCTTTGCGCCAAACGTGAGCACTCGTCAAGGAGGACCGTCTTGCCCGTTCCACGGACGCCGGCTATGCGCATTAGGCGCCCAGGGGCACCGGGCCCGTTGGTGAGACCCTCATTGAATTCTTCGAGCACATCTTCGCGGCCGATAATCGTGGGAGGTGTTTTACCTGCTGTGGGCTTAAAAGGGTTTGTTTGCATGTGAGCCACCTTTGCTCAAGATATAGCGAGATATAGCAAAGTATAGCAAGATATAGCAAAGTATAGTGAGATATAGCAACGTATAGCGCTGTTTGCGGGTTCTTACGGTGGTGCTATTTCCCGAATGCCGCGCGCACAAAGCGCTGGGCGAACAGCTTATTAGCGATGTTGATGACATGGCCCAAGAACAGCGCCGAGATGGCGGTGGTCACGCCAAAGCCGCCCAGGTTGTGCATGAGCGCGAGCGACAGAACGAGAGACACGGCGACATGCGAGCAGTCGAACACGACTTTTACGTCGCCAAAGCGGCGTTTAATCTTTTCGGCAATGACCTGCACCAGGCCGTCGGGCGCGTTGGGGACAACGCCCATGTTGACGACGAGACTTACGCCAAATGCAGTGACAGCGAGGGAGAGCAGCATGGTCTCAACCTGTATGGGGAGTGCTGCGGGATGCAGCGGGTTGACCGCCATGAAGAAGTCGGTGAAGCCGCCGATGAGTGTTGAGAAGCACAGCTCGAGCAGGATGCGCGGCTGGAACTCGCGTCGCAAGATAGTGAATTGTGCCACGATGTAGGCGACATAGGTAGCAGTGATCCAAAAGCCGAGCGTCTTGCCCGTGAGCATGGATAGGGTTGTGGCAAAGCACGTGAGCGCGGCGACGCCCAGGCCGGATGCCGTCTGGAGACTCATGCCGAGTGCCAGTACTGCAACGCCCGCCAGATACATCAGCATCCTGATGACGGTATGGAACCAATCGATCTTCTCTCCATTCATGATGATGAGCGGTCGCATGTTGCTACCCGTCCTTTCGGTTGTGTGAAAAAACTGACCCGGACCGGCAAAAGAGGGTTATCGGAGGCACTGCTGTTAAAGCAGAAAAGCCGGCCCCACGGTCAGTTGTCTAGGAAGTGTCTCGCTGTGCCGGAATGGGACTGAAGGGCCAGCGAGGGGACGGGAGGAAAGCAAATGACATTGCGTGGGCAATAGGATGCCAAGATGGTAGGGTACGTCTTAGCATCCTATTGCCCACGCTCGACGAAATCGGTTTCGTTTGAGCCTTAGTATACGCACGGGATTCTATTTGCAAAGAGAAAAACAATAAAAAGTGAACGTTCACCTAATCGTAACAACTCGTTGGCTGTATCATGGCGGTAGTCGATACGAAACCGATTTCGTATCGACTACGCATGCGTTGTATCTGTCCATTATCTGGTGGTGTAAACGAGGGGTTACACCTGCCGCAAAAGCGGCATCCATCATTGTCCAGATTGAAAGGATCACCATGGAACAGCATACCGATTGCTCGTACTGCATGTGCGGGACCGACAACACGCTCGTCGATGCCTTTGGCATCCCCATGCTTGACCTGCCTGCCAGCAAGCTCATCTTGTTTAAGGAGCAGAGTCATAAGGGCCGCGTAATCGTGGCCTCCAAGCAGCACGTCGATGACATCTCCTGCATGTCCGAGGAAGACGCCGCCGCCTTTATGGCCGATGTCCGCCACGTCGCGGCAGCGCTGCACAAGGCGTTCAATCCCGACAAGATTAACTTTGGTGCCTACGGCGACACCATGCATCACCTGCACGTGCATATCGTCCCCAAGTACAAGGACGACCCGTTTGAGTTTGGCGACGTGTTTGCCATGAACCCCGGTCGCGTCACGCTCGAGTCGGCTCAGTACGACGAGATCGCCCAGGCAATTGTCGCCAACCTGTAAGCGAGTAAAAGCTGCTATTTCGAATAGAAGCACTTGGCTTCATTGCCAGTTAAAAGGAGCTTATCTATGAATGCGGGAGTTGTTTCACTCCTTTGGGTGCTGGTGGGCGTAGTCCTGCTGGTCGCCATGATCGTTAAGTTTAAAATCAACAGCATCATTGCGCTTATTCTTTCCGCCATTTTTATCGCCCTTGCCGACGGCATCTCTGTGGGCGACCTTGTCACCACCATGGAAGATGGACTGGGCGGAACGCTTAAGTCGCTTGCGCTGATCATTATCTTTGGCGCAGCCATCGGAAAACTGATGACCGATTCGGGTGCCTCGCAGCAGATTGCCGACACTATCGTTGACAAGCTCGGTATTAAGCTGCTGCCTGTTGCGCTTCTGATCATCGGCGTTATCTTTGGTATGAGCATGTTCTACGAGGTGGCGTTCCTTATCGTTACGCCGCTCGTTATCAGCATCGCCAAAGAGGCCGACATCCCCTATATGCGCCTGATTATCCCGGCTGTTTCTGGTACCACGATGGGCCATTCTCTTTTTCCGCCGCAGCCTGGTCCTATGGCGCTGGTGAGTGCCTTTGGTGCCGAGGTTCCGCCGGTCTACATCTTTGGTCTGATCGTCACGATTCCGACACTTATCTGCTCTGGTCTTTTGCTGTGCCATTTCATCCCCGGTCTCGATGACATGCCGCTTGGCAATGTTATGAAGCCGGCGGAGCGCAGGCCCGCGGACGAGCTTCCGCCGTTCTGGCTTTCCATTCTGGTGCCGCTGTTCCCGGCAATCATCATGATTGGGGCTTCGATTATCAAGAACACGGTGGGCGAGGGTTGCTTTGCATACGATCTTGCCAGCTGCATCGGTAGCGCAGATATCACTATGCTCATCACGATGATTCTTGCCATGGTTGCGTATGGTTATACGCGCGGCATGGATGGCGGAGAGATCTCTAGCTCTATGTCCGATGCTATCAAGGGCGTCGCGAACGTGCTGCTCGTTATCGGTGCCGGCGGCATCATGAAGCAGGTCATCATTACTTCTGGCGTTGGCGCGACGCTTGCCGACATGGTGAGCCTCATGCCGGTGTCGCCGCTGATTTTGGCTTGGGTGATCACGGTGGTCCTGCGCCTGCTCACCGGCCAGGGTACCGTCTCGGCCATCACCGCCGCCGGCGTCGTGGCACCTATGGTTACGCAGTTTGGCATCAACCCGGTGCTTGCAGTACTGGTCTGCGCCTGCGCATCCAATACCATCACGCCTATGTATGACGGCGGCTACCTGCTGTTCCAGCAGTCGTTTGGCCTGTCGATGAAGGATACCTATAAGACATGGGGCCTGTTGGAGCTCGTCAACTCCGTTGTCGGCCTCATCATGGTTCTAATCCTGAGCCTGTTTATCTAGGCGAGAAACGCATAAGACAAGCGTGTCTCACCGCAAGCCCGCGGACAGTTGCCTATCAAACT
>USEF01000109.1 GCA_900553475.1 uncultured Collinsella sp.
TCGGCCTTGCGTGCCTCCTCGACCTCATCGTTCCAAGGCAGCTCCACGCGCTGACGGGCAGCAGCCTCGGGGCTCAGCACCTCGGCATCCAGATAATTGAGGACTTCCTCGACGAGCATCTCGGTCTCGGGGCGCGGAATGAGCACACCGGGGGCGCACGCGACGTCGATCATGCGAAACTGCGTGCTGCCCGTGATGTATTGCAGCGGCTCGCCCTTAGCGCGGCGGACAACGGCCGCATGCATGGTCTCGAGCTGGGACGCGTTAAGCGTCTCGTCCATACGCATATATAGGTCAATACGCGCCAGGCCCGTGGCGGCGCACAGCAGCCACTCGGCAGAAAGACGGGGGTGCTCCTCGCCGCGCTCGGCCAGGTACTCCTTGGTCCACTCGAGACAACGCTTGATGGTCCAAATCTCGTTTGCCATGGGGCCCTCCCCTCTTAAGCGCCGGACGGCGCGCGAATGTCGGAGCAGATTGTACGCGAGGCCAGCGCTTGGCAAGGGACAATTGAAGGCGATTATCGAGAATCAGCCCAGATTTTTGCTTGGAACCTGCCTGAAGTGCTCATTCGTCGACGTCAAAATCTGCATTCGTCAAGCTTTTGGCAAGGTTGACCCAAAACTGACCAATATCTAACCAAGAACTTGCCAAATCACTTGACGTGCGACGCATCAAAAAATGCACTGCGACTTCTTGAACGATTTTTTGAGCATTATTTTCAATAGCAGATAAATGCCGCTAATTTCTTTGAGCAGGTAGCCGGCTTCATGGCCATCAAAGCCGATTGAATAACATCTCAAAGCAATGTGCCCAACCTAGTCATTTAAAAACGTCCCCAATGACTAGGCCGCTTGCCTGCGATTTTTGACCGTTGGGCGGGCTTGCCACCCTTGCCGCAAAAACGTTTTTGCATATCGGGTACAACGGGCTTTACGTGAGTAAAGTGCGCGCCGCGTCCACGTGTCGCGTTTTTAAAGGAGGCCCCATGCCTGGTGTTACCCCTGCAGAAGTTTTGTCCAACTTTGGTATTACGCTCGTTGAAGACCCCGCCGAGAATCAGCCCCGTCTGCTGGTCGATCTACCCGCCGCGGAGCTCGTCGAGCACGCTATCCGCCGCGAAGAAGGCCGCATGGCATCCAACGGCGCGCTGGTGATTGAGACGGGGGAGCGCACTGGTCGTTCTCCCAACGATCGCTTTATCGTTGACACCCCCGATGTTCACGACAAGATTGCCTGGGGCGCCGTCAATCGCCCGCTGTCCGTCGAGAGCTATGAGGCCATCAAGGCCGGCATCGTCGACTATCTCAACGAGCGCGACGTGTTCGTCACCCGCGGCATGGCAGGCGCCGACCGCAACCACACGCGTCGACTGCTCGTTGCCTGCGAGCGTGCCAGCCAGGCGCTCTTTATTAAGCAGATGCTCGCCCGCCCGCTTGCCCGCGAAATCGCGCGCACCGGCGAGCCGGACTTTTGCGTGCTCGCCGCACCTGGCTACCAGTGCGACCCCGCCATCAAGGGCCTCAACTCTAGCGCCGCCGTGGTCATCAACTTCCAGGAACGCGTGATTCTGGTCGCCGGCACCGGCTACTCCGGCGAGATTAAAAAGTCGATCTTTAGCGTCATGAACTACCTGCTGCCCGTCGAGGACGACGTGCTGCCCATGCACTGCTCGGCCAGCATGGACCCCGTCACGCACGAGACCGCCGTGTTCTTTGGCCTGTCCGGTACCGGCAAGACCACGCTTTCGGCCAACCCCACGCGCCTACTGATCGGCGACGACGAGCACGGTTGGTCCGACATGGGCATCTTCAATATCGAGGGTGGCTGCTACGCCAAATGCGAGGGCCTGGACGCCTTCCACGAGCCCGAGATCTTCAACGCTGTCCGCTTTGGCGCGATCTGCGAAAACGTGGTGCTCGACGAGAACCGCAAGCCCAACTACGATGACATCTCGATCACGCACAACACGCGCGTGGCCTATCCCGTGGAGCACATTCCTAACGCGTGGACTAAGGGCATGGGCACCACTCCGAGTGTCGTGCTGTTCCTGACTTGCGACGCTTTTGGCGTGCTGCCGCCCATCTCGCGTCTGACGGCCGATGCCGCCATGTACCACTTTGTGACGGGCTTTACGGCTAAGATTCCCGGCACCGAGGTCGGCGTCACCGAGCCCACGCCCACGTTCTCTTCGCTGTTCGGCGAGCCGTTTATGCCGCTCGACCCCATGGTTTACGCCAAGATGCTTGGCGAGCGCATTGCCGACGGCCGCACGCGCGTGTACCTGGTCAACACCGGCTGGATTGGCGGCGGCTACGGCGTGGGTCATCGCATCGAGCTTGCCTACACGCGCGCCCTGGTGGCCCGCGCCCTCGACGGTACCATCGAGGACAGCGAGTTCGTGCACGACGACATCTTTAACGTCGACATTCCCACCACGTGCCACGGCGTACCCGACGGCATCCTGGTGCCGCGCCAGTATTGGCAGAGCACCGCTCGCTACGACGAGGCCGCGCACAACTTGGCCGTGATGTTCGAGGAGAACTTCGAGAAGAAGTACTCGCACCTGCCCGAGTCCGTCAAAGCCGCCGGCCCGCACGCCCAGGTGTCCGCCGAGGCCCGTCATCACGGCCGCGGCCTGCTGGGACTCCGCCACTAGCTTCGCCGTGAGTCCATATCCACCACAAAGGGGACAGGCACCTTTGTGGTGGTTTTGCTCGTGTGGATGACTCGGGTTACAATACGCCTGACATATCGTCCCCTTCTCCGGATGGGGACAGCGCAAGCGTTCTTGTGACGGCACCGTAGGACTTTGAAGGTGGCCGTTGTAAGGGCGCTTTTTGTTTAGGCGCCCTCACTCGGGCGCGCACAATGAAGGGAGAGCGTATGAAGAGCTTTATTGCCGAGGATTCATTCTGGGAGCTGTTTCCGCAGGAAGCGGTCGGTGTTGTGGTCGTGGAGGGCATGAAGCCCACGGCTCAGATTCCTCAAGAGGACGTGGATGCGATTGCGGCGTTGCTCGACCGCGCCAATATCGATGCGGAGCGTCATCTGACCAGCGACACTATCAGCGAGAACGCACCGGTCAGGGCATGGCGCGAGGCCTATCGTCTGTTCAAGACCAAGAAAGGCGCGCGCTGCTCGATCGAGAACTTGCTCAAACGCGTGCTCAAAGGCAAGCCGGTGGGCCACATTACGCCCGCGGTGGATATTTACAACACGGTGTCGCTGACCTACGCGCTGCCCGTGGGAGGCGAGGATCTGCATGCGATCGAGGGGGACCTTCGCCTGAAGGTGACCGACGGTGGCGATGCGTTCTTGCCGCTTGGCGAGGAGACGGATGATCCGACGCTGCCCGGCGAGCTCGCCTACATCGATGATGCGGGCGCTGTGTGCCGCTGCTGGAACTGGCGCGACGGCGTTCGCACGGCGCTGTCCGATGATTCGGCCGATGCGTTCCTAGCGATTGAGTGCGTGGAGCCCGAGCGGATGGGGGATTGCCAGGCTGCGATCGATCGCTTAGCCGAGCTGCTTGAGCGCTATCTGGGAGCGACGGTTGTCATTAAGACGCTTGTGACCCGCGACAATCCTTGCGTGGAGCTGTAGCGGCGCCTAGAACCTATTGATGCCCCAAACCACCACAAAGGTGCCTGTCCCCTTTGTGGTGGTTTTTATGTTGATGGGTTAACAAATGGGGTATTTGGGTACGGGTTTCGCCTTATGCGACTAAGATGTTTACCCGTTAGCATTATGCAAGCGAAAGGCGGTCGTCTCCCATGCAGCAGAGCGACGAGACACGTTTCGAGGACTTTGTCGGACTGATCAGCGGACTCTACAAGGAGATCCAGCGCATTAAGACGTCTGAGGGCGCAAGGCTGGGTCTCAAGGGCTCCGACGTTATGTGCCTGTACTATCTTGAGCGCAGCAAGGACGGCCTGACTGGCGCCGACCTGGCTCGCATGGCAGGCGTGACCCGCGCCGCCGTCTCGCGTACGCTCGCGCATCTGGAGGAGGGTGGCTACGTCGAGGTCGATGATTCGGGCGATGCCGCCGTTAAGTATCGTGCTCCGGTGCGCCTGACCGCTCTGGGCGGCGAGAGCATGAGCGAGGCGGACCGCATCATTCGCGAGGTGCTCGATACCACCGGTAAGGCTATGGGTGTGGAGCAGCGCGAGCAGATGTATGCGTCGCTGCGCACGATTCTCAACACCCTGCGTGAGATCTAAGGCCGCCAAGGCATTTGCTTCCAATTAACAACTGCATAGTCCCGTTTGAGCGCGTATACCGTGCCGGGGCATTGCTGTCAAAATTCCCCGCGCGAGGTCCGCGCAAGAAAGGATTCGCTATGTCCATTCGTATTATTACCGATTCCGCGAGCGATATGTCGCCGGCTGAGCACCCCGCTCTGCGTGTTCTGCCGCTGTCCGTCACCTTTGGCACCGATGTGTACATGGATGGCGTCGACATCGATCACCAGCGCTTTTACGAGATGCTCGTGGAGCGCGATGAGCTGCCCAAGACCGGCCAGGTCAACCCGTACGCGTTTTCGCAGGCGATTGCCGAGGCGCGTGAGGCCGGCGACGAGGCAGTGATTATTACCGTTGGCGCCAAGCTTTCGGGCACCAATCAGAGTGCCCGTACCGCACTTGCCGAGGCGCCGGGCGGCGACGTGTTCGTGGTAGATAGCAACAACGTCACCCTGGGCGAGCGCGTGCTGGTCGAGTATGCGCTGCGCTTGGTGGACGAGGGCCGTAGCGCGGCCCAGATCGCGGCGGCCGTCGAGGCCGTGCGCGACCGTGTGGTCGTCATCGGCCTGCTCGAGACGCTGGAGTACTTGGTGCGTGGCGGTCGCCTGTCTGCTGCTGCGGGCGCTGTGGGCACGCTGCTCAACGTTAAGCCCGTGGTGGCCGCCGAGGACGGCCTGATCGTGCAGCTGGGCAAGGCGCGCGGTTCCAAGAACGGCCGTAACCTGCTCAACCAGAAGGTCGAAAAAGCGGGCGGCGTCGACTTTTGCATGCCGCTGGCGCTGGGCTATACGGGCCTTTCGGACGCCGTGCTCAAGAAGTATATCGAGGACAGCGCGGCACTGTGGGCTGGACACACCGAGAACGAGCTGCCCATCCACACCATTGGCGCCACCATCGGCACCCACGTGGGCCCCGGCGCCGTAGCCGTAGCTTTCTTCCGCCCCGCCAACTAGCTTTCCGGTCAAAACCACCACAAAGGGGACAGGCACCTTTTTGGTGGTTTATGCTTGTTTCGGTTGAAAGGAGCATGCGATGGCGTCTGAGGGCTTTTTTGAGCGGGTGTATGAGGTGGTCGAGCAGATTCCCGAGGGGATGGTTGCCACCTACGGTCAGGTGGCGCTGCTTGCCGGTCGTCCGCGGAGCGCGCGCTATGTGGGCTATGCGCTGCACAGCAACCCGCGCCCCGGCCAAATTCCCTGTCATCGCGTGGTGTTTGCCGACGGCCGTATCTGTGAGGGCTTTGCCTTTGGCGGCCCCGATGCCCGGCGTGAGCTCTTAATGGGGGAGGGCGTGACGTTTACCGATCCCATGCACGTCGACTTGGCCGCCTGTCGCTGGCCTGCCGGACTCTAACAGCTCTGCCGTGGCCAAAACCACCACAAAGGTGCCTGTCCCCTTTGTGGTGGTTTTACGCTGTAGGTTTACCAGAGCTAACTTATGGAGAAGGTGTGGTGGCGTACTTTGCCGTCAGAAAGTAAACCACGGTGAACTATATTGGTTTCAGCAACGGAGCAGGCAATAGGCGATGAAAAAGCCTGCCCTGTTGAGTTTGATTCGCATTCCTCCCCTCTGTGCGATTCAACGGTGTACTTCGGGAACA